>NZ_KZ819077.1:0-234795 GCF_003115855.1 Brenneria corticis | reverse complement strand
TGACTGGCAACACGGTTACTCAGTCGCCGCAGCCCTGAGAACCCTGGCTTTCGGCTGAAATTATGCCTGTTGCGCAGGTGCCTTCGTCGGTATCAGGCTTAACGGACCGCTTGCGACACGTTCCCGACGTGGCGCAAGCTTTCGCCGCATCCATGCGGCTCATCCTAAGCCTGCTATCTCCTCAGCATAATTTCTTACGCCGACCAAAAGCAAAAAACAAAAATCAGCAAATTGAGTCAGGACAATACAATTTGCCGGCAAGCTATAGCTCCTCCCCCTGCCAAGGGCTGTCTCTTATACACAAATCCAAGGAACCTCTAGAGGCCATGTGTATTCTGGTCTTGGGTTCATTCTTGGTTCTTTGTTTTTTGTTTTTCGTCGGCGTAAGAAATCACGCTGAGGTGGACGACCCCGCGAATGCGCCGCAGGGAAGCGGCGCAAGCCAGTGCCGCGTCGGGAACGCGTCACTGGCGGTTCGGGAAAGGGGGCGACCGCCGAAGGCATCGCGTCAGCGACGTGATTTCAGCCACAGCCCGGGTCCGGAGGGTGGTGGCGCTTGAACCACCCTGCGTCGGGCGCGTGCTGCGACATAGCAGAGAAATGACGGCCTTCTAGCGCACGAAATAGCGCTGAACTCACATATACCGTTAACAGTAAATTTGTGACTAAGAGACAGTGCCAAGGGGGAGGCCGGGAGGGGGTTTTTACCAGGCATTATCAAAAACCACAGGCCGGGCAGTTTGCCCGGCCTGTATATCAAACGGCGTGACCGAATAAAGAGAATAACCGTAAGCGATCAGTCTTCGTTACCGTCGCAGGTACGCGGCGTAATATTCTTTTCCTTGGCGTAGGCGCTGGCCGACTTTTCGATAATCGGACGCAGCAGCGCCCAGTCCGGGGCGATCCAATCGCTGATCACCTTCCAGCTCGCGCCGTCCCACTGCTGGAACGTCACCCGGCCCTGGCCTTCATGATCCTCGCAGGTGACGTTGATGGAGTGAAACAGTCCTTTCGCCCCCAGCGCTTCCACCCGCGCCGGGTCAAGGCGCAGATGCTCAAGCCCCCAGCGGATTTCATCGCCAGTTAAGGTACGATGACCATATTTCTCCTGGGCGATGCGAATCGCTTCCACATTCAAAATACCGTTGACGATGCCCAGATTGTGATAGACGCTGCCGATGCGCTTGCGGTCCTGCAAATTCCCTTTATTGGCGCCGTAGACGGTATCGACAATTTCTTTAACCACCGGATAGGACGAGCCCGACGCCTGGGTGGTCAGGGCGATATACCCTTTCGCCGCATTGCCCGCCGGGATCACGTCCTCCTCCGAGTTCGACCAGACGTTGCCGATGATATGGTCGGCTGGGAATCCCACTTTCTGCGCGGTTTTCAACGCCACCGGATTCATCACGCCGAATCCGCGTAAAATCACATAGTCCGGTTTGGCGCGGCGGATGGTAAGCCACTGTGACTGCTGTTCGTTGCCGGGGTGCGGCACTTCAATCTGTTGCAGTTCAAAGCCATACTTTTCGGCCAGCAGCTGATAAATCGGGATGGTTTCTTTGCCGTAGGGCGAGCCGTGATACAGCACGACGATCTTTTTGCCCCGCAGTTTTTCCTCGCCGCCTACCTTGCCTCCGATAAAGCTGATAATACCGGAGGTTTCACTGTAGGGGTTGAGCAACAGCGGAAAGACGTAAGGGAAAACCCGGCCGTCCGTGGAGTCCGTTCTACCGTGATCGATGGTGATCAGCGGCGTCTTGTCCCGGGTCACATCGTCGATCATCGCATAGGCGATCCCCACGGAAAGGGGATTCCATGCGGCCACGCCGGGGCGATTTTTCTGGCGCTTATAGCACTCCACGCCGCGCTCGACCTCATATTGTGTTTCACACTCGTCCCAGCTCAGCTTGACGCCGTTAACGCCGCCGTCCCGGGTGTTAATCAGCGTCAGATAATCGATAAATCCGCCGAAAAAGCCGCTTCCCGCCGCGGCGTAAGGACCAACGCGATAACTCTGTAACGGGAAGTACTGCTCGTCCGCCGCACTGGCGGTCTGCGCTAACTGCGCGCCCAGCAGTACGGTCCCGGCGATGATATTGACCAGCCACTTCACTGGCGATGCAGGTTTGACATGGGTTGTCTTCATGATGATGCCCTGTTTAATTTATTATTTTATTTGGTGCGTCCGTGTCAGCTCCAGGCGTGCAGCGGGGGATTGACGCCGTTCAGGGCGTAATTGCCCAGAATAGCGTATTTCCAGCGCACCGGATCGTGAAGCGTATGGGTGCGAGCGTTGCGCCAGTGTCGATCGAGGTTGTGCTCCGCCAGCGTTGAGCGGGTGCCGGCCAGTTCGAACAGCCGGTTGGTGGCCTCGATGGCGATTTCGGTGCTCAGCACTTTGGCTTCGGCAACGGCGATCTGCGCGCGGGCGACATTCTCCGCGTTGGGTTGCGCCACGGCGCGGTCCACCGCCAGCCCGGCCTTTTCCTGTATGGCTTCCGAGGCGTGCAGCCGCAACGTCAGATCGCCGATGCGTTGAATGGTGTAGGGATCCTGCCAGGCATGGTCCAGTCCGCTGTCCACCCAGGGACGCGATTTTTCGCGAATAAAGCGGATGGCGTCGTTGATGGCCGCCTGAGCGATACCGTTATCGATGCCGACCTGAATGATCTGGAAGATGGCGCCGTCGGCGGTCGGCGATTTAAACCCTTTATAGGCGGGAACCAGGTAGGACTTGGGCACTTTAACGTTTTCCACCAGTACGGTGCCGCTGGCGGTGGTGCGCTGACCGAAAGAGGACCAGTCGTCGATCACCGTCAACCCCGGCGCGTCGCGCTCGGCGATGGCATACCAGGCGCGCCCCTGATCGTCGAGCGCGACGATGGGCACCAGATGCGCCAGCAGCGCGCCGCTCGAATAGAATTTCTGGCCGTTGACCAGCACGTGGTCGCCGTTATCGACGAAAGAGGTTTGGAAATCCGCCGCGCGTTTGCTGTTGAATTCGGAAAAGGCGTTGCCGAAACGCACGCCTTGCAGCACCAGGCCGAACAGTTCCCGTTGCTGCGCCTCATCGCTGACGGAACGGATGGCGGCGATGATGCCGAGGTGGTTTTGCGAGATTTGCGCAATGGAGGGATCGGCGGCGGCGATAATCTGCACCACCTGGGTCAGGGTGGCGTAAGAGACCTCCGGCCCGCCGAAGCGCTTGGGCACGTTGATCGACCACAGTCCGCTTTGCGAAAACGCGTCCAGCTCGTCAATCGGTAAAATGCGCTGACTGTCGCGTTCGGCGGCGCCGACGGCGAATTGCTCCGCCAGGGCGTGGGCCACGGCGATGGCTTCCTCATCGCTGCCGATGATATGGGCGGGTTTGTCGGGACGGGGATAACCCGGCACGCCCTGCGGCGCGCGCGGTGAAGCTGTTTCTGGCGTTTGAAGGTTACTCATATCGTTCTCCTTTAGGGTAGGTGTCAGGCTGCAAAGCCGAGATAAATTTTCTGCACGTCTTCACGCTGGCTAAGCTCCGCCGCCGGGCCGGAAAGGGCCACGCCGCCGTTATCCAGAACGTACGCCCGATGGGCATGCCGCAGCGCGACGGTGGAGTTCTGTTCCGCGACCAGAATCGACAGCCCCTGCTGCCGATTAAGCCGCGTTAAAACGCTAAAAATCTCTTCGACGATCCGGGGGGCCAGCCCCATGGAGGGCTCGTCCAACAGCAACAGGCGCGGACGGGACATCAGCGCTCTGCCGATGGCGGCCATCTGCTGCTCGCCGCCGGAGGCCAGCCCGGCCTTCAGCGTGCGTTTGTCTTTCAGCCGCGGAAAGATGTCATAGACCTCCGCCAGGCCGCGGCGGATATCCGCCCGCGTCGCGGCGCGGCCGAGCGCGCCGGTAATCAGGTTTTCCTCGATGGTCAGCGAGGGGAAACAGTGTCTTCCCTCCACCACCGGCACGATGCCGAGCCGCACCAGTTGATGCGGCGCCGCGTTGGTGATCTCCTCGCCGCCCCAGCGGATCTCCCCGGCGCTGACCTGACCGCGCCGCGCGGGCAGCAAATGCGAGATAGCCTGGAGAATGGTGGATTTCCCCGCGCCGTTGCGCCCCAGCAGGGCGACGATTTCGCCTTCCTCCACCCTGAGGGAAACGGCCTCAAGGGCGATGATATGTCGTTGATAGCGTGCGCTGAGGTTCGATACCGTCAACGCATGCGGTGATTCAGGCGCCATGCTTCCTCCTGCGAACGGTCAGACGGCCCAGGCGCTGCGTCAGCGCCGCCAGACCTTTGGGTTCGACGATCAGAAAACCGATCAGTATCAGGCCCAGAATGATTTGCTGGAGCAGCTCCAGTACCCCGGAGTCCACTTGCCGCCCCAGCAGCCACTCGCCGCCGCGCGACAGCAACAGGGGAAATACCGTCAGCAGCGCGGCGCCGAGAAACGCGCCGCGCACCGTACCCAGCCCGCCGATAATGATGATGAACAGGATCTGGAAAGAGCGGTCGAGATTGAAACCGGCGGGTTCGATATTGCGCAGATAGGTAAAGGACCACAGCACCCCGGCGATGCCGATAATGAATGAGGAAAAGCCGAAAGCGATCATTTTGGTGCGCAGAATGGGCACGCCAATCACCCGCGCCGCCAGTGGGTTATCCCTGACGGAAATAAAGTCGCGGCCGACCGACGATGCCGCCAGTCTGACCACCAGCCAGGTCAGCAGGCTGACCACCAGCAGGGTGAAAAAATAGCGGCTCGCCGAACTCTCTATCACCCAGCTTCCCCACCGCAGCGGGGCCGCCGAAACCACGCCCGACGGACTGTGATTGGAAAACCAGCCGAAATTATTCAGCGCCCACTGGACGAAAAACTGCGTCGCCAGCGTGGAGATCGCCAGATAAAAGCTGCTGAGCCGCAGGCTGGGCAAGCCGAAAATCAGCCCCAGCAGCGCGCTGATGGTGCCCGCCAGCAGCAGTACCGCCGGCAGCGGCAGAAAGGGGAGCCGCAGTATCAGGTTTAAGGCGGCATAGGCGCCCACCGCCATAAAGGCCGCGCTGCCGAGCGAGACCTGTCCGGTGTAGCCGGCCAGTATATTCAGCCCGAGCGCGGCCAGCGACAGCGCCAGAAACGGCGTCAGCACCGCATCGAACAGGTATTCGTTGGCGAACAGCGGAACCAGCGCGTAGGCGATGACCAGCAGCGCAATCAGCGCGGGGTTTAGCGCGCGCGGCAGGGCGCGGCGCAAAGCGGATGTCGGATGCGGCATGGTTATAGCCTCGCCAGATGGCGGGAACCGAACAGCCCGGACGGTTTCACCAGCAGAAATAGCAGGGCGACGGCGTAGGCGATCCAGCTCTCTATGCCGCCGCCGAGCAGCGGTCCGAGATAAACCGAGCCTATTTTCTCGATGGCGCCCACCAGCAGTCCGGCGATAATCACGCCGCCTATCGAATCGAATCCGCCCAATACCAGCACCGGCAGGGCTTTAAGCACCACCAGCGATAGGGAAAACTGCACCCCGAGGCGCGCTCCCCACAGCAGACCGGCCACCAGCGCGACGATCCCGGCGGCGGCCCAGACGACGCCCCACAGGCGGCCGATATTCAGGCCGACGGCCAGTCCGGCAAAGGCGTCGTCGGCCACGGCGCGAAAAGCCAGCCCGGTATGGGTGTAGCGGAAGAACAGGCTTATCGCCAGCACCAGCAGGGCGGCGACGCCGGCGGCGAACAGATCGAAAATGCTGATCATCACGCCGAACGCCTCAAAGGGGAGATCGTCGATGCCCAAATCCAGGGCGTGCACCTGGGTGCCCCAGATAAGCTGGGCCGCGCCTTCTATGACATAGGAAACGCCCAGCGTGGCGACAAACAGAATGATCGGCGGCTGATTGACCAGCGGGCGCAGCACGGTGCGTTCAATCAGCATGCCGACCAGCGAGATGGTCAGCAGGGTAATCGCCAGCACCAGCCACACCGGCCAGCCGCGTTCCACCAGCGAAACGAACGTCAGCGCGGCGAACAGCAGCATGGCCCCCTGGGCGAAGTTGAATACGCCGGAGCTTTTGTAAACCAGGACAAAACCCAGCGCCACCAGCGAGTACATCACGCCGGACAGCAGCCCGCCGATCAGCACCTCGACAAAAAAGAGTGCGTCAATCTCCATTATGGCGCTCCCGTCGCGGCGGGTTCGGTCGCCAGCCCCAGATATGCGGCGATGACCGCCGGATCCTGACGGATGTCCTCGGGCAGGCCCTCGGCGATGCGGCGGCCGTGATCCAGCACCAGGATTCGGTCGGACAAACTCATCACCACGCCGATATCGTGTTCAATCAATAAGATGGTGGTGCCGAAACGTTCGCGGATTTGGCGAATGGTTTGGGTCAGCTGTTGTTTGTCGGCCAGCGTCATGCCGGCCATCGGTTCGTCCAGCAGCAGCATTCTGGGGCGGGCGATCAGCGCCCGCGCCAGTTCCACCCGTTTTTGCAGTCCGTAGGAGAGGCTGGTTACCGGACTGTCCGCGACGGCCTCCAGCCCGAAAAAGCGCATCATCTCCTGCGCCTGGGCGCGGGCGTCGGCTTTTTCCCGGCGCGCCTTCGGCAGCCCGAACAGCTCGCTGAACAGCGAGGATGCTTTACGGTGCGCCAGGCCCTGCAATACGTTATCCGTCACCGAAAGCCCGCCGAACAGCGCCAGATTCTGGAAGGTGCGCGCCACGCCGGCGCGCGCCAGCCGCTGCGGGAGCAGCGCGCGGTAGGAACGGTTATCAAGGACGATTTCCCCGGCATCCGGCCGATATAAGCCGGAGATAACGTTCAGCAATGAACTTTTACCGGCGCCGTTGGGACCGATAATCGCCAGAATGCTGCCGGGTGTGGCGTGCAGCGAGACATCGGTTAACGCCCTGACGCCGCCGAACGACAGCGAGACGCCGTTTAGTGATAGCTCGGCGCCGCGCGTATCGCGCTCGGCACGGCTGGCTATCTCGCCATCCTGGCTCGCGTGCCGCAGTTGCTCAAAGCTCTGCATTGATGATGCATCAAAAACCATACTGACCTCCTCAACGCGGCGGCAATCAGGTGGCCGACGTCGCCGTGCGCTGATGTTGGCTTTCCAGTTCGCGAACCAGCGGAATAACCTCTTTGCCGAAGAACTCCACCTCTTCCTGAAAGTGCAGGAACGCCAGCAGCAGCAGGTCGACGCCGGCGTGTTTGAGTTCGATAATCCGCTCGGCGATTTGGCGCGGCGTGCCGATCAGGTTGGTTTTGAAGCCGTCGTTGTACTGCACCAAATCCTCAAACGTCGATTTGGCCCAGTTGCCTTCGCCCTCCGGCGAGGCGTTGCCGGCGTTTTTAACCTCATGCTGGAAGCCTTTTACCGCGTCGGGATTGGCGTTATCGATGATCTCCTGCAATACCTCGCGCGCTTCCTCTTCGCTGTCGCGGGCGATAACAAAACCGTTTACCCCGATTTTGACCTGGTGCTGGTTTTCAGCCGCCTTGCGCTGAACGTCGTCCACCTGCTTTTTAATCTCCGCCACGCTATTGCCGTTGGTGAAATACCAGTCGGATACCCGCGCCGCCATATCGCGCGCGGCGCGCGAACTGCCGCCCTGAAAAATTTCCGGCAGCGGCTGCAGGGGTTTGGGCTTCAGCGAATAGTCGCGATAGCGATAAAAATCGCCGGCGAAGGTAAAGCTGGTTTCGGTCCAGATGCCGCGCAGGCAGCGGATAAACTCTTCCGAGCGCAGATAGCGCTCTTCATGGTCGAGCCAGGGTTCGCCGATGGCTTTGAACTCGCCGCGGAACCAGCCGCTGACGATATTCACCGCGATACGCGCCTCGGAAAGATGGCTGATCGTGGCAATCTGTTTCGCCGCCAGCGTGGGGTTCCAGGGACCGGGCAACAGCGCCGCAATCACCTTGAGCTTTGTGGTTGAGTCCAGCAGCGCCTGGGAGAAAGAGACCGACTCGTGCTGATTATCGGCGCCATATCCGGCGGTAAAGCGGATTTGCGTCAGGGCATAATCAAAGCCGGCCTGTTCGGCGATTTGCGCCAGCTTGCGGTTATAGCCAATATCCCAACCGGTGCGCTGCGGTATGCGGCTGATGACCAGCCCGCCGGAAACGTTGGGAACCCAGTAAGCGAACTGGATAGGCTTTTGGGGCGTTATGGGTGTCGACATAATGGCTCCTGTTAATTCATTGAAATATAATAAATATTTATTTGGTGACTGGCTGAAAAGAGTCCTTATAGAAAAATAAACACAAATGATTATCTATTTTTTATATAACGCTTTGTTTCTTTATTAAAATAAAAGCGAGCTTTTACTTATAAGAGGAATAGCAGTAATCATGCCAATACGAATATTTAAATTAACGGTTTAAAATCAGAGGATTATGTATATGAAGGGTAAGAGTGTGCTGCGTATGCAACATGTTTGTTATTGAGGTGTTGCAAACGAAGCAGAGTGTGAAGTGGAACCGGCCGCTATCGCGACGCGATAGCGGCGGGGTTCGTCCGTCAGCGGCGGGGCGCTTCCGCCATCACCAGTCCCGCCCCCAACGCCGCCGCGCCCGTCAGCAGCCACAGCGCCTTGCGCCAGCTTTCGGGATCGGCGCCGTTCCCCAGCAGCAGGCTGAGCAGGGCCAGCGCCAGAGCGCCGGCGGTGTACTGGCTGGTCACCATCAGCGCGCCGGCAGCGCCCTGATGCTCCTGCGGCACGTCCCGTAATCCCAGTTGAAACATCGCCGGATAAATGATGCCGTGGCCGATGCCGCTGGCGACGATAGCGGCGATAAACAGCGCGGAGAAAGGCTGAAAAGCGGCGTAAGCCAGCGATCCCAGCCCGAACGCGGCGCCGATAAATCCCCACAGCAGTAAAGGGCGCGCATCCCGACCTTTGGTTAACCGCGCGAACAGCAGGTTGCCGACCACAATCATCAGCGCCAGCGGCAGAAACAGCAGCCCGGTGGTGAGCACATCCAACTGATAGTAGCGCTGCCAGAGCAGCGTCATCACGTAGAACTGACTGCCGACGCTGGCCATGTAGCAGGCGCTGGCCAGACAGCCGACGCGCAGGGTGACCAGCGCGCGCAGGGCCGGATGGAGCAGCGGACGGCGGGCGAAGGTTTCATGCAGAATAAAGGCCAGCACCAGGGCCGCCGAGAGGCGATTGGCGAGATAATCCGCCGCGCCGGTCTCCGCCAGGCGGGTAAGGGACCAGACGACGCCGGCGACGGCGCCGCTAACCGGCTCCCTGCCCGGCGGCCGCTACTATTTCGTCACCGGCCGGGAAAAAGCGTCGCGGGATGATATCCGCCAGCTGCGCGCCTGGCTGCTGGCGGCGTTTCCGCCGTCGGCGGGGGAAGCGTGAAAGAAGGGGGGAGAGGCTATCCCCGTGGGCGCTACGAGAATTAAACGGGATAGCCGTCATAAATTTCCCGATGCATTTTATTACTCCTCTTCACCTTTGATCGAAAACAATATTTTTAATGGGGTTTTTGTTCAGCCTTATGACGCGTCATCGTCATGATGGGTATTTGTCGTTTCTGTCATGTGGAAAATAAAAATAACCGCCGGCAGGCGGTTCAGATTGCTGACAAACCCACTCCGGCATAGTCATCCCCGCGCAGGCGGGGATCTACTTTCAGCTAGTGCGTTGATATCAGGAAGATTCCTCCTCGTGAAAGCGGGGACCTACAGGAATGACGGGGTTGGATTTGCTATCATCAATGGCTACTTTGTCAATGGTCTGAACCGCCGGCAGGCGGTTTACTGCGGACAAAAAGTTTATGGTCAAGATAAGCACGATAGCCTCTTTACGGCAAGCGACGTTGAAAAACGCTCCCGGCGTTTTTTTATGGCGCCTGTTAGCCATGTTAGCCAGCGCCTTTCTGTTGATTCCAGCCCACTCCGCCGAATCTGTCTCCGCTGAGACGCCCGCCCCGGTGGAAGCCAGAAACGATAAGTTCGTCGATAACTATCCGGATCAGTTCAATTCATGGAAAGCCACCGGCGAGCAGTCCGAGCGCCAGGATGCATTGGCGGAAGATCCCCGGCTGGTGATCCTCTGGGCGGGATATCCGTTTTCCAGGGATTACAACAAGCCGCGCGGGCATGCCTACGCATTGACCGATGTGCGCGAAACATTGCGCACCGGCGCGCCCAAAACGGCGGAGGATGGCCCATTGCCGATGGCGTGCTGGAGTTGCAAAAGCCCGGACGTCGCCCGGTTGATCCAAAAAGAGGGGGAGGAGGGCTATTTCCACGGTAAATGGGCGCGCGGCGGGCCGGAAATCGTCAACGAACTGGGCTGCGCGGACTGCCACGATACCGCCTCGCCGGCGTTCGCCAAGGGTAAACCCGCGCTGACGCTGTCCCGCCCTTATGCCGCCCGCGGGATGGAGTCGATCGGCAAACCCTTCGATAAAGCCAGCCGGCTTGAGCAGCGGTCGATGGTCTGCGCGCAATGCCATGTCGAATATTATTTCTCCGGCGAGAATAAGGCGGTGAAACTCCCATGGGATAACGGCACCACCGTAGAAGCGATGGAAAAATACTACGACGATATCGCCTTCACGGACTGGGTTAATCCGCTTTCCAAGGCGCCGATGGTGAAAGCCCAGCACCCGGAGTATGAAACCTGGCGAACCGGCATCCACGGTAAAAACAACGTTAGCTGCATCGACTGCCATATGCCGAAAGTCAAAAACGCCCAGGGCAGGTTTTACACCGACCATAAGGTTGGCAACCCGTTTGATAATTTCGCCCACACCTGCGCTAATTGCCACAAACAGGACAAAGCAACGCTCCAGGGTATTGTGGCCGAGCGTAAAAACGCGATTCAGACGTTAAAGCTGAAGGTGGAAGACCAACTGGTGCATGCGCATTTTGAAGCCAAAGCCGCGTGGGAAGCCGGCGCCACGGAAACGGAAATGAAACAGATTCTGACCGATATCCGCCATTCCCAGTGGCGCTGGGATCTGGCTATCGCTTCTCACGGCATCCATATGCATGCGCCCGACGAAGGGTTGCGCATACTGGGTTCCGCGCTGGACAAAGCCGCCGATGCGCGAGTCAAACTGGTGCGCGTGCTGGCGACGAAAGGCGTCACGCAGGAAATCCCGTTGCCGGATATCTCAACCAAAGCGAAAGCCCAACGGGCGGTGGGGCTGGATATGCAGAAAATCAACGCCGAGAAACAGGACTTTCTGAAAACAGTGGTTCCGCAGTGGGATGAGCAGGCGCGCGAAGCCGGGTTGCTGAGCCAATAGCCTTTATCCGCTCCGTGCGCGGAGCGGCTGGGCGGCTTTCATGATTTACCGTCGGAGCGGCGCTCCGTCCGACTCACGCCATTCGCCGCGCGGGACGGCCGACCGAGGCTAAGCCCGGTAAGGGGAACGTTGGAATTGCTATTGCCAGAGGCGGGGTTTGTGGCCTTGTCGCTCGCCATCGGGTGCGGAGCGGCGACCGGGCTGTTGACGTTCGCAGGGTTCTTCCTGCGCTGGGGCGGCCTCCAGCGGCTGGCGTCGAGCGGGACGCTGGCGCAGTTCGGGCTGCTGCTGCTCGCGTTTGTCCTGTTAACGCTCTGCTTCGTCCAGGATGATTTCTCCGTAAGCTACGTGGCCCAGCATAGCCACCGCGATTTACCGCCGGGATTAAAAATCGCCGCGGTCTGGGGCGGGCATGAAGGCTCGCTGCTGCTGTGGCTATTATGCCTGTCTGGCTGGAGCGCCGCCTTTGCCTGCCGTTACTACCATTCCACCGACCATCTGTTTCCCCTTACGCTGGCGGTGCTGGCGGCGATAACCGCCGCGCTGCTGGCGTTTACGCTGTTTTATTCCGATCCCTTTGTCCGCCTCTTCCCCGCCGCGGCGCAGGGCAGGGATCTCAATCCCATGCTGCAACATATCGGTCTTATCCTGCATCCGCCGTTGTTGTACCTGGGTTACGGCGGGTTGACGGTCGGCAGCGCCCTGGCGCTGGCCGCGCTGATCCGCGGCGAGTTTAACGCCGCGGCGGCCTGGTTATGCTGGCGCTGGGCTTTACCCGGCTGGTGCGCGTTAACCGCGGGTATTTTGCTGGGGTCGTGGTGGGCCTACAGCGTACTGGGGTGGGGGGGCTGGTGGTTCTGGGATCCGGTGGAAAACGCGTCTCTGCTTCCCTGGCTGACGGCCAGCGCGCTGTTGCATAGCCTGTTTGTCACCCGGATGCGCGGGATATACCGCCACTGGTCGCTGCTGCTGGCGATGCTGACCTTTATTTTAACGCTGCTGGGCACCCTGATTGTTCGCTCCGGCATCCTTGTTTCGGTACATGCTTTCGCCCTTGATAACGACAGAGCGTTCCCGCTGTTTATCCTTTTCGCCCTGTTAAGCGCCGCCGCTTTGCTGATTTACGGCTGGCGCGCCAGGGCGTGGCGCTACGCCGCGCGGTTTAGCGGGTGGTCGCGGGAAACGGCGATACTGCTCGCCCTGTTGCTGTTTAGCGCCGTCGCGCTGGTCGTGCTGCTCGGTACGCTCTATCCGATGATTTACTGGCTGGCGGGCTGGGGCAAAATATCGGTCGGCGCCCCCTATTTTAACCTGGCCTTATTGCCTTTCGGCGTGATCATGCTGCTGCTGATCGGACTATCGGCGGGGGGATACTGGAAACGCAGCGCCGGATGGAGCGGCCGGCGGTTAACCGCGACGCTGGCGGCCGGGGGAGCGGCGACGCTCGCCTTATGGCCGCAGGGGGCGGCGCTGGCGCTGGGCGCCGGTCTGGTCGGTTGGGCGATGGCGGCGCAGTGGTTGCAGCCGGTCGCCGCGCTGCGTCGGCAATTGCCGGGCCTGCTGGCGCATACCGGCGTCGCGCTGCTGGCGCTGGGAATTATGTTCTCCGCCGGAAGCCGGCAGGAGATCGGCGTCAATGTGGCGCAGGGAGAGCGGGTGACGCTGGGCGACGACCATTTTCATTTTCAGCAACTGCGCCTGGGAACCGGGCAAAATTACACCACCGAACAGGCGATTATCGTTATTTATCGCGACGGCGCGCCGGTCGCCAGCGTAAGGCCGGAGCGCCGTTACTACAGCGCGCGCAATCAGCAGATGATTGAGCCTGGTATCGCCTGGAGCCCGCTCAGAGACTGGTATGTGGTGATGGGGGAAAAGAGCGGGGAAAATCGCTACGCCATGCGTTTTGGCGTACAGGTCGGCATTCGCTGGGTCTGGGGCGGCGGCATACTGGCGATCGCGGGCGCGCTGCTGGGGTGGCGTCGGGGGAGAAAAGCCTATGGTTAAAATAATCGCGCTGTTGCTGATGTCGTTGATGGTTCCGCCTGCGTCGGCGCAGATTGTGGATACCTGGGAATTTTCCAGCCCGGAACAGCGGCGCGCGGCGCTGAAAATCGCCGCGCAGTTGCGCTGCCCTCAGTGCCAGAACCAGAACCTGCTGGAATCGACGGCGCCGGCGGCGGTCAGTATGCGCCATGAGGTTTTCAGCATGATTGGGCAGGGCAAAGGCGAGACGGAGATTATGGCCTTTATGACGCAGCGGTACGGTGATTTTGTCCGCTACGCCCCGCCGCTGAGGCTGCAAACCAGCGTGCTCTGGCTGACGCCGCCGCTATTGCTGTCGGCGATTTTCGCGATTCTGTGGCGGGTGATACGCCGCCAGCGCGGGAGGAAAGGTTGATGATCTTATGCGTCTTGACGGCGTTGGCGGTTGCCGGGCTGGTATGGACGCGCTTGCTGCGCCGGCGGCCGAACAGCGATTTGCTGCTGCCGCGCCTGCATCATAATATCTGGCGCTTGCAGCGCCGCCAGGCAGGGAAACGGCTTTCGCATGAGCAGGCCGGGCAACTATGCCGGGAACTGGCGCGCGATCTGCCCTTGAGGCCGGCCATATCGCCGCCGCCGCGCCGGCCGATGCCTTACCTGCCGATCGTGCTTGCGGCGGCGGTCATTTTGTCGGGCAGCGCCGCGCTTTATCTGTGGAGCCCGCGGATGACCGCGGTACTGGCGGAACGGCAGCGCCTTGCCGATCCGCTGCATGTTTTCAGCGCGGCGCAGCAGCAGGAAAAACGGCTGGCCGCGCTACAGCGCAGCATTCGCGCAACGCCGCAGGATAGCGCCCTGTGGGCGGAGCTGGGCGAATATTACCTTTATCGTCGCGCTTATGAAAATGCGCAGCTGGCCTATCGGCGGGCGCTGGCGCTGCGGGGCGATAACGCCGAACTCTATGCGGCGCTGGCTACGGTGCTTTATTATCAGGCGGGGCAGAACTTCACGCCCGCGGTGCGGGAAATGGTGGATAGCGCGTTGGCGCAGGATGCCGACGACGTCACCGCCCTGATGCTGCTGGCCGCCGACGCTTTTTCGCGGGCCGACTATACGCAGGCCATCACGCTCTGGCAGCGCCTGCTGGATACCTACAGTTCGCGGGTAAATCGGGTTCAACTGATCGAAGCGATCAATACCGCGAAGTTACTCCGCAATCAGCAGCGATAGCGCTGGTCAATCCGCCAGGCGGGAAACCCTATTCCCGCGTTTTCCCGCCCCCTATCGCCACCCCCCGACATCCCGCAATGGCGCCGCCGGCATGCTTTGCACGGCGCCCGGTGGCCGGGATAGCGGCAATGACGCACTTTATTGATCTGAGTGGAGATATTACCTCTTTCTGAGTAGGGTTTTCCGGGGGCGGCGAGTCGAGCGGCAAGGGGCGCTATGGTATGCTAAAACCACTCACGATGTAAGGAATTCACCCTGATGTTGGAAGCGCGCGACCTGATCTGCTTACGCGATGAACAGCTGCTGTTCGGGGCGTTATCGTTTTCCGCCCGGCCGGGGGAAATGGTGCAGATTGCCGGCGCCAACGGGGTGGGAAAAACCTCGCTGCTGCGTATTTTAAGCGGCTTGGCCCTGCCTGAATCGGGGGAGGTGCGCTGGCATGGTCAACCGCTGCATCGGGCGGGCCGCCGTTATCATCAGCAGCTACTGTGGCTAGGCCATCAGCCGGGAATCAAAACGCTGCTGACCGGCGAGGAAAATCTGCGGTTTTTTTACCCGCGGTCGCCGCGGTCCGCGCATTGGCGGGCGCTGGCGGCGGTCGGTCTGACGGGCTACGAGGATGTGCCGGCGGCGCGTCTTTCGGCCGGACAACAGCGGCGGGTGGCGCTGGCGCGCCTGTGGCTGACCGAGACGCCGCTGTGGATTCTGGACGAACCGCTCACCGCCCTGGACGCGGCCGGCATAGAAATCTTAACGCGGCGTATGGAGCAACATACCGCCCGCGGCGGCATCGTCATTTTAACCACCCATCAACCGTTACGTCCGTTGTCGCGAACCGTACGCTGTATCCGGCTGGCGTCGCCGGGCGAAGGGGCGAGTTTATGCGGCGGATGATGGCGCGCGAATTACAGGTTGCGTTGCGCAACGGCGCGGAGATCTTCAACCCGCTGTGGTTCTTTCTGATGGTGATGCTGCTGTTTCCGCTGGCTATCGGGCCGGAGCCGCAGCTGCTGATGCGCATCGCGCCGGGGGTGGTGTGGGTGGCGGCATTACTGGCGTCCATGCTGGCCATGGATCGCCTCTTTCGCGATGACTATCAGGACGGGTCGTTGGAACAGCTGGCGTTGCTGCCCCTGCCTCTGCCGCTGGTGGTACTGGCGAAAGTGGCGGTGCACTGGCTGGTGACCGGGTTGCCGCTGCTGCTGCTTTCGCCGCTGGCCGCGCTGTTGTTCGGCCTGAGCGCGCATAGCTGGCGGGTGATGGCGCTGACGTTGCTGCTGGGGACGCCCACGCTCAGCTTTCTGGGGGCGATTGGCGCCGGACTGACGGTCGGCTTGCGGCGCGGCGGGGTGCTGCTCAGCCTGCTGATATTGCCGCTCACAGTTCCATTATTGATTTTCTCCACCGCGGCGCTGGAGGCGGCGATGATGCAACAGCCGGTCGGCGGGTATCTGGCTATTCTTGGCGCATTTCTGGCGGGCAGCGCCACCCTGAGTCCGTTCGCCACCGCGGCGGCGTTACGGATAAGCACCCAATAATTCCCCGCGCGGCGGGGCTGACATTACCTACGGCGGGCGAATGATTATGTGGAACGCACTACATCGATTGGCGAAACCGCAGCGGCTTTACGGCATCTGCGGCCGGATTGTTCCCTGGCTGGGGCTGCTGAGCGCGGGGCTGTTGCTGAGCGGCCTTGTCTGGGGCTTTGGTTTCGCCCCCGCCGATTACCAGCAGGGCCAGGGGTATCGCATCATCTATCTGCATGTGCCGGCGGCGGCATGGTCGATGGGGATCTACGCCGCTATGGCGATCGCCGCGCTGATTGGCGCGGTGTGGAAGTCGAAAACGGCGGATCTGGGCGTGGCGGCGATGGCCCCTGTGGGGGCGGTATACACCTTTATTGCGCTGACCACCGGCGCCACATGGGGCAAGCCGATGTGGGGAACCTGGTGGGTATGGGATGCCCGTCTGACATCGGAACTGGTGTTGCTGTTTCTCTATCTCGGCGCCATCGCGCTCTACAATGCGTTTGACGATCGCCGTCTCGCCGGGCGCGCGGCAGGCATTCTGGTGCTGGTGGGGGTAGTGAATTTACCGATCATCCATTATTCGGTCGAATGGTGGAATACCCTGCATCAGGGGTCGACAAAAATGCAGAAAACCCTCGATCCGGCGATGCGCATCCCGCTGCGCCTGATGCTGCTGGGCTTTATGAGCCTGTTTGTTACGCTGTCACTAATGCGGCTGCGTAATTTGATTCTGATGCAGCAACGTCGCTACCCCTGGGTCGCGGCGCTGGCGAAAAAAGGAGGCTGGAGCGATGAACGGCGCGTTTGATAGCTGGCAGGCGTTTTTCGCCATGGGCGGCTATGCCCTGTATGTGTGGCTGGCGGCGGCCTTGACCCTGTTGCCGCTGGGCGCGCTGGTGGCGCACACGCTATGGCGGCGACGGGTGTTGTTGGGTGATATCCGCCGCCAGTTGGGCCGGGAACGGCGCAAGCGGACGGCATGGCGCAGCGAAACCGCGGAGGACGACGGTAATGAATCCGCACCCTAATATCCGTCTGTACGCCATCCTGGCGATTATCGGCGGAATTACGCTGACCGTAACGCTGACGTTATATGCGCTGCGTTCCAATATCGACCTCTTTTACACGCCGGGCGAAATCCTCTACGGCAAGAACGAAACGCGGGAAAAACCGGCGTTGGGGCAGCGCCTGCGCATTGGCGGCATGGTCAAGCCGGGCAGCGTGCGGCGCGACGGTCAAAGCCTGCAAATCAGCTTTACCCTGTATGACGCGCTGGGGGCGGTGGAGATTAGCTATCAGGGGATTTTGCCGGATCTGTTCCGCGAGGGGCAAGGCGTGGTGGCGCAGGGCGTTCTGGAGTCCGAAAACCATATCGTCGCCCAAGAAGTGCTTGCCAGACATGATGAAAATTACACGCCGCCGGAGGTGAAGGCGGCGATGGAGGATCAGCATCATCATGCGCCGCCGGTCGGCGAGGATGCGCGCTTATGATGCCTGAAGCGGGTAATTATCTACTCTGTCTGGCGCTGGGGGTTGCGGCGCTGTTAAGCGTTTATCCGCTATGGGGAGCCGCGCGCGGCGACGAGCGCCTGATGGCGCTGGCGCGTCCGCTGGCGTGGGCCCTGTTCGCCTGCATTCTGGGGGCGTTCCTGATTCTGACGCATGCGCTGGTGATCAATGATTTTACCGTACTCTACGTGGCGAACAATTCGAATCGCGCATTGCCGGTGTGGTATCGGGTGGCCGCCGCGTGGGGGGCGCATGAAGGGTCGTTGCTGCTGTGGGTACTGTTGCTGAGCGGATGGACATTTGCGGTGGCGCTGTTCAGCCGCGCCATGTCGATGGACGCCGTGGCGCGGGTGCTCGCCGTGATGGGAATGATCAATGTCGGCTTCCTGCTGTTCATCCTGCTGACTTCCAATCCGTTTATCCGCACCCTGCCGGACTATCCGCTGGACGGGCGCGATCTCAATCCGTTGCTTCAGGATATCGGGCTGATCTTTCATCCGCCTCTGCTGTATATGGGCTATGTCGGTTTTTCGGTGGCGTTCGCCTTTGCGGTCGCTTCGCTGCTGGCCGGACGGCTGGACAGCGCATGGGCGCGTTGGTCGCGTCCGTGGACTCAGGCGGCGTGGGTGTTTTTGACGCTGGGCATTGTACTGGGATCGGCCTGGGCCTATTACGAGCTGGGCTGGGGCGGCTGGTGGTTCTGGGACCCGGTGGAAAACGCCTCGCTGATGCCGTGGCTGGTGGGAACGGCGCTGTTGCATTCGCTGGCGGTAACCGAAAAGCGCGGCAGCTTCAAAGCCTGGACGGTGCTGCTGGCGATCGGCGCATTCTCGCTCTGTCTGCTGGGCACTTTTCTGGTGCGCTCCGGGGTGTTGGTATCGGTGCACGCCTTTGCTTCGGACCCGGCGCGCGGCATGTTTATTCTCGCCTTGCTGATTGTGGCGATCGGCGGCTCTTTGCTGCTGTTCGCCATCAAGGGTCGTCGGGTTCGGGCCAGGGTGAGCAATACGCTGTGGTCGCGTGAGTCGTTCCTGCTCGGCAATAATCTGCTGCTGGCGGCGGCGACGCTGATCGTGCTGTTGGGAACCTTGCTGCCGCTGGTGCATAAGCAGCTGGGTTTGGGCAGCATTTCCATCGGCGCTCCCTTCTTCAACATCATGTTCAGCGTACTGATGGCGCCTTTGGCGCTGCTGTTGGGCGTCGGGCCGCTGGTGCGCTGGCGGCGCGACGAACCGCAAAAGCTGCGCCGCCTGTTATCCGTCGCGCTGGTCTTCACCGCCGCTTTGTCGCTGCTGCTCCCCTGGCTGTTGCAGGACAGGGTGGTTGCCATGACGGTGGTCGGGCTGTCGATGGCGCTGTGGGTATTTGTGCTGACGTTGGCGGATATTTACCATAATGCCGCGCGGGGTGAGGGAGTGTGGCGCGGGCTGGGCAAATTATCGCGCAGCCACTGGGGCATGGTGTGCGGCCACGTCGGGGTGGCGGTGATGGTGGTGGGGATCGCCTTCAGCCAGAATTACGGCGTGGAGCGGGACGTGCGGATGAACGCGGGAGACAGCGCGACGATCCACGATTACCGCTTCAGCTTTCAGGGCGTGCGCGACGTGGCCGGCCCCAACTGGCACAGCGCCGTGGGAACGATCGAGGTCATGCGCAACGGCAAGCCGGTGGCGACGCTGCGCGCTGAAAAACGTTTCTATAACGCCAGCGGCATGGTGATGACGGAAGCGGCGATTGACGCCGGGCTGACGCGGGATCTCTACGCCGCCCTGGGCGAGGAGCTGGACGACGGCAGTTGGGCGGTGCGGCTTTATTACAAACCCTTTATGCGCTGGATCTGGTACGGCGGCGCGTTGATGGCGCTGGGGGGTGTGTTCTGTATGCTGGATCCGCGTTACCGTCTGCGGCGCGCCGTTCGGGAGGCGTCATGAATCGTCAGGTGCTGTTTATCCCGCTGGCGCTGTTTTTACTGCTGTGCGCCGCGCTGCTGTGGCAGCTGGTGCGCAATAGCGAAGGCGACGACCCGACGCGGCTGGAGTCGGCCCTGATCGGCAAACCGCTGCCGGCGTTTCGCCTTGAAGCCCTGGAACAGCCGGGAAAACTGTACGACCGCTCGTCGCTGATCGACGGCAAGCCGCTGCTGCTGAATGTCTGGGCCACCTGGTGCCCGACGTGCCGGGCGGAGCATCAATTCCTCAACCGGCTGGCGGCGCAGGGGATCCGCGTCGTAGGCATGAATTATAAAGACGACCGGCGGCAAGCGGTCGACTGGCTGAATGAGCTCGGCAATCCCTATGCGCTGAGCCTGTTTGACGGTAACGGCATGCTGGGGTTGGATCTCGGCGTCTACGGCGCGCCGGAGACCTTTCTGATCGATGGCAATGGCATTATTCGCTATCGCCATGCGGGCGACCTCAATCAGCAGGTGTGGCAGGAAACGCTGCAACCGCTATGGGAAAAATACGGCAAGGGGGAAGGGGCATGAGGATGGCGTGTTTTGTCGGCGCGCTGCTGCTCTCGCTTTGCGCGCTGGCGTCGCAGGAGATCCGGCGTTTTGACGATGAGGCGCAGGCGCGGCAGTTCCGCGAGTTGACCACGCAGTTACGCTGCCCGAAATGCCAAAACAACAGTATTGCCGACTCCAATTCGATGATTGCGGTCGATATGCGGCAGAAAGTGTATGAGCTGATGCGGCAGGGGCAGAGCAAAACGCAGATTATCGACTATATGGTGTCCCGCTACGGCTATTTTGTCACCTATGAACCGCCGATGACGCCGTTCACCCTCCTGCTTTGGCTGCTGCCGGTCCTGTTTCTGGCGACGGGAGCGTGGATGATTATCCGCCGCGCCCGCCGCTATCGTCGCGCCCCGGCGCCGCTAAGCGAGCGGGAGAAGAGACGGTTGCGGGCTCTGTTGGACGAAGACGCGCCGGTAAATGAAACGCCGGACGGCGAGGAGAAACGGCGATGATATTGCTGACGACGACGATTATTCTATCCCTTGCGGCGGTGACGGCGTTGCTGCTGGCGCCCTGGTCGACGCGCGACGCCTGCGATCGTGATGCGATAAACCGGGCGCTGTATCGCCACCGTCTGCGTGAGCTTGCCGCGGATGCCGCCAGCGACGCGGAGCGCGCGGGCATGGTCGAGGAACTTCAGCAGACGCTGTTGCAGGACATTCCCGGTAAACCCGCGGCCCAGCGGCGTCCGGTGAGCCGCTGGGCGCTGCTGCCGGGAATCATGCTGCTGGCGGCGATAAGCCTCGGTCTGTTTTGGAAGACCGCCAGCGTAAACCGGGTACAGGAGTGGCGGCAGGTCGTCAGGCAGACGCCGGCGCTGATGCAGCGGGTGATGGATCCGCAGACGGAATCGCTCACCCTGGAAGAGCTGGCGCGGCTCGGACTTGGGTTGCGCAGCCGGCTGGAGACGCGTCCCGATGATCCGCAGGAGTGGTGGCTGCTCGGCCGCATCGCCGGGGTGTTGGATAACGCGGCCATGGCCGTTCAGGCGTTTGGCCAGGCATATCAACGCGATCCGCACAACGCGGAGCTGAAGCTCGATTATGCCGAACTGCTATTGCGCTCGGCCAACCCGCGGGAGAGCCAACGGGGCGAGGCGATGTTGCGCGAACTGCTGCATTCCGACACCGTCAGCGTTCGGGCGCTGAGCCTGCTGGCTTTCCATGCCTATGAAGGGCAGCGCTATCGGGAAGCCATCGACGCCTGGCAAACCATGCTGCGCCTTTTACCGCTTAACGATACGCGCCGCGCGGTGATTGAGCGCAGTATTATTCAGGCTAAAGAGGGATTGGCGTCGGGCGCGTCAGCAGGGAGGTGATGTTTTTTAAATGCCGTCGATAAGAAAGTCTATGGCGGCCTTTATCTGAGAACGGTATTGAGATGCATTACAAAACTCGGCTCCCAGTGCGCGAACAGGGACACTCGCAAGTTCATGGGTCATTACTGCGTATTCTTTGCTGTCCATCAGTTTGATAACAGGAATCATCCGTTCCGGACGGCGTGAGGAGGGGTATTTATCAACAGGCAACAGCGGAATCACGATCCGACGGTCTAACTGACCAATAATGTCGCTTGTTACGTCGAGTAACAGTGGGTAAACGACACTTTTCCCGCTATTGCGGTAAATAGTGAACTGCATCGTCAAAATGTCCTGTACTCATCACTGAAACAACCACACTCATCATGAAAACGGTTTAAAGCTACTAAGGCTTCAGCATTCTCTTCCTGCCATTTCTGTGCTGCGTGCCGACGTAATTCAGCATCAAGAGCAGCAGTTAGTGTGGCGCTAAGATTAATGCCAGCCTCACGCGCCCGAATAAGTAAACCTCGTTCTACGTTCATAGTGACGCTCTGGGTATTGCGCTGTTTTGCCGCCATGATTTATTCCTCGTTCAATTCCGATTAGAAACCTTCGTTCATATTACACATATAACTGCACGAATTGCAAAATTCCCGCGGACGGCGACTAGTTCGATGTAACCGATAACCTGCCATCTTTTTCTGATAATGAGAAAGAGGCGATATAGTTTCGTCCAACAGGCGTACGCTTTTTCTCCACCTTCTCTTTTGAAAAAGTTTCTACAAGAATTCCATAATCGTGTCCAGCTTCAAATTTGTATCCATAATCGGGAACGCACTTATCAGACGAAAGCAGGACGGGTTCTTTATCCGCAATACTGAAGTATTTACGAAACCTTTTCTGTTCACTTCCCGCTTCGTTAAATTCAAGGCCATTAAGATATTCACCGCTTTCAACAGGGGCTAAAACACATACTTTATTGTTCACAGTAGTGATTGTGGCCCGATATGTTTTAGGCCTGGGATCATTA
This sequence comes from Brenneria corticis, assembly GCF_003115855.1. Taxonomy (GTDB): domain Bacteria; phylum Pseudomonadota; class Gammaproteobacteria; order Enterobacterales; family Enterobacteriaceae; genus Brenneria; species Brenneria corticis. The sequence continues at coordinate 212,425 of NZ_KZ819077.1, read as the reverse complement.
GATTCGCAACCGACCATGAAAAAAGCGACAAGCAGTAATAATGAAAAGACTTTCATTAGTTCACCTTTTCGGTAAAAAATCAGACAGTGTATTTTTATAAAGGGATAAAAGAGTATTCCCCCTGACCTTCCCCGTATATGAAACAGAACGCAGGTTTATCTTTTGATACTCCCATTCGCTATAACCATAAGTAGTTAAGACGAAATAGTCTGCTATTATTTGAGCCTGTTGTTCTAAGGAATAGTCTGTTAACGTTTTCTTTTCATCTAAATCGTAGGTGTAATCTGCCGCCCAACTGAAAGCACCTCGTAGCCTAACCCATTGCCCATGTTGATGCTGCCAAACATGGGCCATTTCGTGTATGAAAAGATGCCGCGTTGCGATACTGTGCGTGCTTTTCCCAAAGTCATGTTCATATAATTCTTTCCTGAACCAAAGCTCACCGTTAGGTGCCATAGCGGTACGGCTGTCTTGTAAACCAAACGGCAGATAGCTGTCACAATGAATCCAAACTCTTGCATACGTAATAGAACCACCAAACACACGGTGAGCCAAAGCGATTTCATTAAGCGTTAATAGCCTGAGCGTTCCTTCTTTCTTATCCTGAACCTGACCCATAGCAAAACTCCTTTTAACTTTCTAATGGCAGGGAAACCATAGGGTAATACTTAAGCGACAGTTTATTATCAGGATTAATCTTAAGTCTGTCGAGGTCAAAACCCGCCGTGGGCGCCGCGCATATCCGGCAGCTTGTGCGCAATGCCTTGATGGCAATCGATACAGGTCTGACCGGTTTTTTGCGCTTCGCTGTGCTTTTCCGCCGCCGCCGTTTTCTGTCCGGAAAGATCCATATAATCGACGTTGTGGCAATTACGGCACTCCTGGGAGTCATTGTTTCTCATGCGCCGCCACTCGTTCTGCGCCATGGTCAGGCGATGCGCCTCGAATTTTTGCGGCGTATCGATGGTTCCCAGCGCTTTGGAATACAGCTCCTTGCTGGCCTGGATTTTACGCACCATTTTCGGCACAAATTCGTGCGGAACGTGACAGTCCGGGCAGGTGGCGCGTACGCCGCTGCGGTTGCTGTAGTGCGCGGTTTCCATATATTCCTGATAGACGTTATCGCGCATTTCGTGGCAGCTGATGCAAAACGCTTCGCTGTTGGAGAGTTGCATCGTGGTGTTGAAGCCGCCCAGGAAGAGAATGCCGCCGGCAAAGCCGAGGAGCACCAGCGTTCCCAGCGCCAGACGGCTCGGACGCCGCCACCATTGCCAGAGCCGGCGAATCCGCCCCGTTTTCTTATGCTCTTCCATCGAAAACCTCACTGTCCGAACCCTTTGGATGGTGTAAAGGTGTTGCCGGTAATCGGCGCCGCATCGGTTTGCGGCACGTGGCATTGCAGGCAGAAATAGCGGGCGGGCGCCACGCCGCCGAGCACCTTGCCGCTACTGTCGACGAAGTGGGTCGGGCTGACGCGCGGCGCGGCGGTGGTGCGATAGTTTTCCACGCTGTGACATTGCAGACAGCGGTTAAAGGTTGGGGTAACCTGATAGCCATCCACGCCGTGAGGGATCATCGGCGGCTGATTGACATAGTTGAGCGCCATGCGTTCCTGCTGCTTCGGCATACGATTACTTCCCGGCGGCGCGGTCGATACCTCCGGCGACAGACTTAAATCCACCTGCGCAGCGGCTATCGCACTGCTCATCATTGCCAGGGCGGTTATCCAGCGGAACCATCCCGTTGTCAGGATCTGGCTTTTCATGATTTTGCTCCCGAATTCCATCGAAGGGTTATTTTAAAAACGTCTTCAGCGCAGACATCCACGCAGCGTCCGCAGGTTATGCAGTCGCGGCCGGTAATCCGCGCCGGACTTTGTTTATCCAGCAGCGGCGCGCGCAGCACCTGCGGCTCCGGACAGATATGAAAACAGTCCATGCAGCGCGTACAGCGTTCGCGAGCCGCCGCTTCCACCACCAGGACGCCTTTAGCGCCGAGCGCGCCGTACAGCGCGCCGGTCGGGCACAGGTGCCCGCACCAGCCGTGCTCCACCACCAGCAGATCGAACAGAAACAGCGTAAGCAGCAGCCAGATGCCGGCGCCGAACCCGAAAATCAATCCTCTTCCGGTCAGCGATACCGGGTTGAGCCACTCCCACAGCATGCCGCCGGTCAGCGCGCTGCCGGCCAACACCAGCGCCAGCAACAGATAACGCAGGCTGCGCGGAATGGACGCCGACGCGGTGATGCCGACGCGGCGGCGCAGCCAGGCGGCCAGATCGGTCAGTGGGTTCAGCGGACATACCCAACTGCAAAACAGACGCTTACCCGCCAGCGCATAGCCCAGCGCGACAATCAGCGCGCCGGCCAGCGCGAGCGCCGCCGGCAGATGCCCGCTCGCCAGGCTTTGCAGGACGGTGAGCGGATCGCTGAGCGGCACGGCGTCCAGCAGCAGGCTGGCGCTGTAGTTGCCGTGCAGGATCCAGACGCCCAGCCACGGCCCGCACAGAAACATCCCCAGCACCAGAGATTGCGTCAGGCGGCGCAACGCCAGCCAGCGGTGGCTGCGCCACCAGCCTTTCCTGGCCAGCGCCTCGCGTCCGGCGTCCCGCTTACGGTTTGCCATCGCGCGTCTCCAGCCAATTGAAACGGTAGTGATGCCCGAGTTCCCCTTTCGCCAGCGAGCGCGGCAGCACCTTGATCGCCGGCTGTTCCAGCACGCAGGCTTTTTCGCACTTGCCGCAGCCGGTGCAGGCGTCGCTATGAACCGTCGGCCTGAAGCGGGCGTGCTTGCCGGTGCGCGCATTACGCTCCGGCTCCAGCGTGATGGCGCTGTCGATCAACGGGCAGACGCGGTAGCACACATCGCAGCGTAGTCCCTGATAGTTAAGGCAGTTTTCCTGATCCAGCAGCACCGCCAGCCCCATGCGGGCATCATCGATGGCGTCCAGCGGCCGCAGTGCGCCGCTCGGGCAGGCCGCCGTGCAGGGAATGTCCTCACACATTTCGCACGGGACGTCGCGCGCAATAAAATAAGGCGTGCCGGCCGCCGGACCGGACGCCAGCGTGGCAAGGCGCAGCGTCTGGTACGGACAGGCCTGCACGCACTGCCCGCAGCGGATACAGGCGCCGGAAAACGCCGTTTCCGCCAGCGCGCCGGGCGGACGCAGCGGCAGCGTATGCGCCTGGCTGCGCCGCTGCTGCAAGCCGAGCACCGTCACCGCCGCCGATAAACCGGCGACGGCGCGCGCCGCGTCGCGCAAAAAGCGACGTCGGGGGGATGGACAGGCATCCTGACGGGCCATGCGCCGTTACACCTTCGCCAGCTTGACGGCGCATTTTTTAAAGTCCGCCTCTTTGGAGAGCGGGTCGGTGGCGTCCAGCGTCAGGACGTTGACCAACTGCGCGGCGTCAAAGAACGGCATATACACCAATCCTTGCGGCGGTCGGTTGCGTCCCCGGGTTTCGACGACGGAGACCACTTCGCCGCGGCGCGAGATAATCCGCACCTTTTCCCCGCGGCGCAGATCGCGCGCTTTGGCATCCAGAGGGTGGATAAACAATACCGCTTCGGGAAAGGCCCGGTGCAGCTCGGGCACGCGGCGCGTCATACTGCCGGTGTGCCAGTGTTCCAGAACGCGGCCGGTGGAGAGCCAGAGATCGTATTCGCCGTCCGGCGCTTCCGCCGCGGGTTCGTACGGCAGCGCGAAAATCACCGCCTTGCCGTCCGGCTTGCCGTAGAAGCGGAATCCTTCGCCCGTTTTGACGTAAGGGTCGTGGCCTTCACGGTAGCGCCACAGGGTTTCCTGGCCGTCCACCACCGGCCAGCGCAGCCCGCGAGCCTGATGGTAGGCGTCAAAGGACGCCAGATCGTGGCCGTGACCGCGGCCAAACGCGGCATACTCTTCAAACAGCCCTTTCTGCAGATAGAAGCCGAACTCGCGCGACTCATCGTTTAGCCGATCGTCGGGCAACTCGCTGAGCGGGTAGCGTCGGACCGCTTCGTTGGCGAACAGCACGTCGTAGAGCGTTTTACCGCGATAGGCCGGTTTTTGCGCCAGCAGCGCTTCCGGCCAGACCTCCTCCACGGTGAAGCGCTTGGCGAAGCTGACCAGTTGCCAGAGGTCCGATTTGGCTTCGCCGGGCGCTTTGACCTGCTGGCGCCAGAACTGGGTGCGTCGCTCGGCGTTGCCGTAGGCGCCTTCTTTCTCCACCCACATGGCGGTGGGTAAAATCAGGTCGGCGGCCAGCGCGCTCACCGTCGGGTAGGGATCGGAAACAATCACGAAATTGCGCGGGTCGCGCCAGCCGGGCATGCGCTCCTGATTGATATTCGGCCCCGCCTGCATGTTGTTGTTGCACATCACCCAGTAGACGTTGAGCGTGCCGTCCTTCAGCGCCCGATCCTGCGCCACGGCGTGCAGACCGATTTTTTCCGGAATGGTGCCGCTCGGCAATTGCCACCTTTGCTCCGCAATGGCGCGGTGTTTCTCATTGGTGACCACCATATCCGCCGGCAGGCGATGGGCGAAGGTTCCCACCTCGCGCGCCGTGCCGCAGGCGGAGGGTTGGCCGGTCAACGAGAAGGGGCCGCAGCCGGGTTGGGAAATCTTGCCCGTCAGCAGGTGCAGGTTATAGACCAGATTATTGGCCCACACGCCGCGGGTGTGCTGGTTGAATCCCATGGTCCAGTAGGAGATCACTTTTTTCTGCGGGTCGGCGTAAAGCTGCGCCAGCGCTTGCAGCTGATCGGCGGGTACGCCGCTCAGGGCGACGGTTTTTTCCAGCGTATAGTCGGCGACGAACGCTTTGTAATCGTCAAAGCTCATGGGTTCCGAGGCATCGGAACCCGGATTTTTCGCCGCTTTTTCCAGCGGGTGCGTCGGGCGCAATCCGTAGCCGATATCGGTCGCGCCTTTGCGCAGATTCACATGGCGGGCAAGGAATTCTTTATTGACCGCGTTATTCTGAATAATGTAATTGGCGATGTAGTTAAGAATGGCCAGATCGGTTTGCGGCGTAAACACCATGCCGTTATCCGCCAGTTCAAAACTGCGATGCTGATAGGTGGAAAGCACCGCCACCTTGACGTTGGTGTCCGACAGACGGCGGTCGGTGATGCGCGACCAGAGGATCGGGTGCATCTCCGCCATATTGGAGCCCCACAGCACAAAGGCGTCGGCCTGTTCGATATCGTCATAACACCCCATTGGCTCGTCCATGCCGAAGGTGCGCATAAAGCCCACGACCGCCGACGCCATGCAGTGGCGCGCGTTCGGGTCGATATTGTTGGAGCGGAAGCCGGCCTTGAACAGCTTGGCGGCCGCATAGCCTTCCCAGACGGTCCACTGGCCGGAGCCGAACATGCCTACCGAACCCGGCCCTTTTTCTTGCAGCGCGGTTTTGAATTTCTGCGCCATCACCTCAAAGGCCTGCTCCCAGCTTACCGGGGTAAATTCGCCGTCTTTGTCGAATTCGCCGTTGCGCATCCGCAGCAGGGGCTGGGTCAGGCGATCCTGGCCGTAGATGATTTTCGGCAGAAAGTAGCCTTTGATGCAGTTAAGCCCGCGGTTAACCGGCGCTTCGGGATCGCCCTGGCTTGCCACGATGCGGCCGTTCTGCGTACCGACCAGCACCCCGCAGCCGACGCCGCAGAAACGGCAGGGGGCCTTATCCCAGTGAATGGCCTCCTGCTGTCCCACTACGGCGCGGACGGCGGTCGGTATGCTTATGCCCGCCGCCGTGGCCGCCGCCGCGACCGCGTTGGCTTTCATAAATTGTCGTCGACTGAGTTTCATGACGTTTCCTCACCCTGATTTTGTGCATCCAACTGGTGATAAACCAGCGAAACCGCCAGCACGCCGGAGAGATCGCGTACTGACGCCATTAGTTTCAACAGCGAGGCTTCCGAGTCCGCCTCAAGCACTACCGCCAGTTTGCCGGCGGCGCCGTCGCCGGCCGCCACCTCGCAGCCGGGCAGGGAGCTCAGCGCCTCGCTTAGCGCGGCCAACCGATACGGATGGGCGCGAACCACTAAACTGCAAACGTGCCAGCTCGTACTCATGGGATTTCCTGTCGCGTCGGCGCCGGACGGCGTTGCATCGAAATCGCTCCGCTCGGACAGCCTGCGATGCAGGCGCCGCAGGTGATGCAACGCGCGTTATCAAGGGAAGGGGCGGCGATACGCCGCAGCGTCGGATGAAAGGCGATCGCCCCCGGTTCGCAGGCATCCTGGCAGCAGCGGCACTCCACCTGTCGTTGCGACAAACAGCCGTCGCCGATGGTCATCTGGCAGTCCCAGGGCGCGGTATGGCGCGCGCTGAACAGCGCCTGAGGGCAGGCTCGGGCGCAGTCATAGCAAAACGAGCATTCGCCGCGCTGAAAATCGACCATGGGAAATCCCCCCGGCCCGCGGCGTAATATTCCGCCGGCGCAGGCGGCGATGCAGGCATCGCAGCGGGTGCATTGGCTGAGGAAATCGCTTTCCGCGCCGCTCCACGGCGGGCGCAGCGTCTGCGCCGCGCTATGGCGGCGGCCGGTCAGGAAAGAACGCCGGGAGAGCTCGGTCATTACGATTGATTGCTCCAGAGACGACAGAAAATATCCACGATGGGATCCCGTATGAAACCTATTGTTTTTATAGGAGGTACACTATGCTTCCGCCGCGGTAGGCGGTAATCACCCTTTAGAGGTAAATGGCGATGCGGGATCAAGCTTCGGGGAGATTGCCGCAGCGGCCTTTGGCCGACGGTATGAAAATAGCCGGAATAACGGTGGTCGGCGCGTCGGCCGGCAAACACGCTCCCGGCCGTTTTCGCGGGTTCGAGTTTTCACGTTACCCGCATCAGAAGAGAGGTAGTGGCAGTGATGGTAAAGCGCTCGGTTTCTGCCAGTCTGGCTCGCGTATTTTTTTACATCGCCCTGTTATCGCTGCTGACGACCGGCATTGCTCTGTTGACGCTTGCCAGCAGTTTGCGCGATGCGGAAGCGGTCAACATCGCCGGCTCCATGCGTATGCAGAGCTATCGCATGGGGTATGATTTGCAGGGCAACCGGGACGCGTTGCCGCAACACCGGCAGCGCTATGCCGAAACGCTGGACTCCCCGGTATTTCATCTGCTGGATCGCTGGTATGTGCCGGGCGAGGTGCGGGAGCGCTATGCCGCCCTGCAGCTGAACTGGAAAATGATGGATGAGCGGCTGCGCGCGGAAGACGCGGCGTGGTATGGACAGAATATCGTCAGATACGTCACCCAGATCGATCTCTTTGTGCTGGCGTTGCAGCATTATGCCGAACGCAAGATGATGCTGGTGGTGGTGACGTCGATAATCGGATCCATCGCCATATTTACACTGATATTTTTTACGCTGCGGCGTATTCGCCATCAGGTGGTGGTGCCGCTTAACCAGCTGGTGGCGGCCTGCGCATCCATTGAACGGCGGCATTTCACCCGTCTGGTGCTGGATACCACCCTCCCTAATGAGTTGGGATTGCTGGCGCGCACCTTCGGCCGCATGAGCGACGAGTTGCAAAAACTCTATCATTCGCTGGAGGAAAAAGTACGCCAGAAAACGCTGCGCCTGCAGGAAGCCAATCGCATGCTGAAGGTGTTGTATAACTGTTCGCAGGCGCTGAATGTCAGCACCATCGATAAGCACTGTTTCCAGCAGATCCTTCAGGTCGTCCACCGGTATGAAACGGTTAGCTGTCTGGAAATGCGGGTAGGAGAAAACTGGCTGCTGTGCGAAGGCGCGCCGGATGAGAACCTTCCGTGGCAGACGCTGCCCGTCAGCTTACAGGAGGTGGTTTTCGGGCAATTGCGCTGGCAGGCGCCGGAACAGCAGCCGTCGGCGCAGCTGATGCAAAGCGTCGCCAGCATGCTGGGGCGCGGGCTCTATTTTAATCAGGCGCAAAAACACTATCAGCAACTGTTGCTGATGGAGGAGCGCGCCACCATTGCCAGAGAACTGCACGACTCGCTGGCGCAGGTGCTTTCATACCTGAATATTCAGCTGACACTGTTAAAACGCGCCGTGCCGCAGGACAATTCGCGCGCCGGACAGATCATCGCCGACTTTGAACAGGCGCTGAGCGACGCCTATCGCCAACTGCGGGAATTGCTTGCCACCTTCCGCCTGACGCTGCAACAGGCGGATTTGCCCGCCGCGCTACAGGAAATGATCGCGCCGCTGCGCACGCACACCGGCGCCGCTATCCATATTGATTGCCGTATTCCGACTCAGGTGCTGGACGCTTCGCAGCAGGTTCATTTATTGCAGATTATCCGCGAAGCGGTGCTGAACGCGATCAAGCATGCGCAGGCGCAGAATATTTGGGTTGATTGCCGTACGCTGCCCGACGGCAGTCATCAGGTTGAGATCCGCGATGACGGCCGCGGTATCGCCAATCGGGAAGAGCCGGCGGGGCATTACGGGTTGAATATCATGCAGGAGCGTGCCGAACGGCTGGGCGGCGTACTGGCCATCGGGCGTCACTCCGAAGGCGGTACGCTGGTTAGCGTCCATTTTTCGACGTCGACGGCGGAACATCAGCGCGATAGCGTCCGTGTGATAAATAAAAATAATAACTGGAGTTGAGCATGTCGGAAAAATTTTGTTACCGGGTGATGATCGTCGACGATCATCCGCTTATGCGTAGGGGGATCCGCCAACTGCTGGAAATGGATAACGCCTTTGAGGTGGTCGGCGAAGCCAGCAACGGCGTGGAAGCGGTAAGCCTTGCCAGCCGCCTCTCTGCGGACATTATTCTGCTGGATTTGAATATGAAAGGGTTGAGCGGCCTGGACACGCTGCACGCATTGCGCCGCGACGGCATCACCGCGCGGGTGATTGTGCTGACCGTTTCCGATACCGCCAGCGATATCTACGCGCTGGTTGACGCGGGCGCCGATGGGTATCTGCTCAAGGACAGCGCCCCCGAAGCCCTGCTGGACGCCATCCGTAACGGCGATGCGTTCAGCGAACAGGTGCGTGAAGTGTTGCGCAGCCGCGGCTCGCGGCAGCATATGCTTTCGCCGTTTGCGGTATTGACCGAGCGTGAGCTGGACGTGCTGCAGGAGGTGGCGTCGGGGCTATCCAACAAACAGATAGCCGCCGCGCTGTATATCTCGGAAGAGACGGTAAAAGTGCATATCCGCAACCTGCTGCGCAAACTCAACGTACGTTCGCGCGTGGCGGCAACGGTGCTTTTTCTGGAGACGCGCGGTCTGTAGCCGCGAAATGTGCCGCTAAGCTCGAGCCCGACATCGGTCGCGGTATGCGTCCTTGCTGGCGCCTTTGGCGATGCCGTGCAACTGCTCCAGCTCAGGCACCGGCATTACCAGCACGCCTTTGCCCTTGGGGATGAATACGAACTCCTGCCCTGCCTCCCAGCGCTGCTCTTCGCGCACGGACTTGGGAATGGAGATCTGGAACTTGTTGGACAACGTGGCGGTAGCGGTCATTTTCGTACCCTCTCGACATCGAACATGATTCGGTAAGAATATATCATCCTGCCTCAAGGGACTAGTTGCCGATCGCAGGCGAGCTGACGGCGGCGCTCGACAGGGACGGTTAGCCGGGATTAACGGGATTTCACCCCATTGAGCGCGGTCTGTAATCACGCGATTCAAGCCTGTTGCTCAACGTCGCAGTGGCTCACCATGCGCCAGTTTCCGTGCAATACCCGCGTCTCACCGGTTACCGTGACCGTCGCGACGCTGCGAATATCCCCGCTGGAGGCCCCGACCAGAATGTCAAAGTCGCCCGGCTCCACTACGCGCCGGCCGTCTCGACGGGTAAAGTTCAGCATGTCGGTCGGCACGCTGAAGGTGAGACGCGCGCTGGCGCCGACGGCAAGATGCACGCGCTGAAAGGCTTTTAGCTCTTTCACCGGACGAACCATTGACGCGACTTTATCACGCACGTAGAGCTGTACCACCTCGCTGCCCGCCGCCTGGCCGCTATTGGTGACGGTCACGTTCACCCGCACGGCGCCATCCTTTCCGGGCACGCTATGTTTTTCCAACTGTAGCGGGCCGTAATCAAAAGTCGTCCAGCTTTTGCCATAGCCGAACGGATAGCGCGAACCGAAGTGGAACGCAATGGGCGTGCCGCCGCTCTTCAACTTGTGATTGTAATAGTAGGGCATCGCGCCGGCGTTTTTCGGCACCGAGAGTACCAGCCGTCCGGCGGGTTCGGCTTTCCCCGTCAGCACATCGGCAATCGCATTGCCGCCTTCCTGCCCTGGCGCCCAGGCCATCAGCCATGCCGCGACTGAGTCTTCCTGGCCGCCGAGGTTGTACGGGCGCCCGCCGGTCATGACCACAACCACCGGTTTACCCGTCGCGACCAGGGCATCCAGCAGCCGTTGCTGTACGCCGGGAAGGGCGAGGGAGTCCGTATCCGAGCCTTCCCCCACGGTGCCGCTTTGGAATAACCCGGAGAGATCGCCCACGCAAAGCACCACGACGTCGCTCTGACCGGCGATGCGTACCGCCTCCGGGATCAGGCTGGTATCCTGCGAGATGGGGGACTGCTGGAGCGGTTTATCGCCGCTGTCGCCGGGGAAGACCGGCGCGCCCGCCGTGCGTTTTTCGATAATGTGACACCCTTTGGCGTAGCGCACGCGGTCGTTCCCCAACTGCGCCCGCAGCGCTTGCAGCGGCGTGATGACCTGCGTGGTCTGTGCATGGACATCGCTGATAATCAGGTGGATCGGGAAACTGTAACCGCTGAGCAGCGCCAGCGGGTCGTCGGCGGTAGGGCCGATGACCGCCACCGTCGGCCGGCCTTGCAGCGGCAGCGTGCCGTCGTTTTCCAGCAGCGTAATGGATCCCGTCGCCGCCTCGCGCGCCAGTTTTTTGCTTTGGTCGTTTTGCAATATCACCTGATTTTCATCGGCATAGGGTTTTTCAAACAGGCCCAGGCGGAATTTTTCCCGCAGCACGCGGGAAACAATCTCATCGATCTTTTCCATGGCGATCAGGCGGCGGGCGACGGCGTCGGCCAGATAGCGGGCGCAGTCGTCTTTGGGCAGTTCGATGTCTAACCCGGCGTTAAACGCCAGCGCGGCGGACTCGGCGGCGTCGTGGGAAACGCCATGGTGCTCATGAAGCAGGCTTACGCCCGCGTAGTCGGCGACGATCAGACCGTCGAATCCCCACTGTTCCCGCAGCACCGTGGTCAACAGGAAGCGATCCGAATGACCCGGCTGGTTATCGATATCATGATAGGCGGGCATCACTGACCCGGCGTTGGCCAGCTTGACCGCCATTTCAAACGGCAGCAGGAAGGTATCGTTCAGTTCGCAAAAGCCAAGGTGCACCGGGGCATGGTTACGCCCGCCTTCGCTGTAGGAATGCCCTACATAGTGTTTCAGGGTCGCCAGCATATCGCGTTTTTCACCCTGCAGCCCTTTGACGAAATGCGTGGCCATCAGGCCGACCAGCCAGGGATCTTCCCCAAAGGTTTCTTCCGTCCGTCCCCAGCGCACATCGCGCGAGACGTCCAGCACCGGCGCCAGCCCCTGCCGGCAACCCGTGGCGCGCGCCTCTGCGCCGATGGCCTGCGCCACGCGCTCAATCAGCTGCGGATCCCAGGTGGAACCATAGTTGAGCGGCGAGGGAAAAAGCGTCGCGCCCTTGCATAGCAACCCCACCAGACACTCTTCATGGAACAGGGCCGGGATGCCGAGACGCGTCTCCTCCACCAGGGTTTTTTGCAGCCGATTCGCCGCCTTTACCCCTTCCGCGGCGTCGACGATATGCGTGCCCATCGGCCGGGTAATCTGACCGATACCGAATGTTATCCGTTCCGCCAGCGCTTTTTGCTTACTGGTACTGGAAAACTCGTTGTTCGGCTCAGCCCGCTCCCGGTGATTGCCGTCGCTGGATAATATCAGCCACCAGGCGTGGAGCTGGGCGAATTTTTCTTCCGGCGTCATGCGGGCCAGCAGGTCGGCGACCCGTTCGTCGATGGGGCGATTTGCATCCTTATATAGGGCGGTCATGTGCTACTCCTGTGTAAAGAGGGGATCGTTGCCGATGCTTCAAAACGAACGTCTCGCCGCCAGTTCACTGACGATATCCGCGACCCGGCGGCTGCTTAATTTGTAAGCGAACAGCAGCAGCGCCATGGCGAGAAACAGCAGCGAGGGAATCAGGGTAAATAAAATGTTGATGGTAGTCAGTACGCCAGCGGGCTGCGCGGTTTCATTAGGCAGATAATGGGCCAGTCCCAGGCCCCAGCCGACCACCGCGCCGCCCAGCGCCAGTCCGAATTTGATGGCGAATAGCGCGGTGGAAAAGACCAGCCCGTCCAGGCGGCGGCCGGTGCGGTGTTCTTCGTAGTCGACCACATCGGACAGCATGGTCCATTGCAGCGGCGTAGTCAGATTCTGCATAAAATTGAAAATCAGATTCAGCGCGAAAATAAGCCACAGCGCATGGGGAGGAATAAAGAAAATTAACGCCGCCAGCAGCGCAAAACCGACAAGCGTGCACTGATAAGAGCGTACCCGATCGAATTTTCCCAGTAATCGTTCGGAAAATAAGGCGCCAAGCAGCGATGCGATCATGCCGGAAACGATAAAGGCGAACACCAGGTCCGGGCGTAATAATACATATTTGACGTAATATATCGTCGCCGAACCGCGGATCACGCCGGCCACCAATAATAATATATTGAACAGAAATACCAGGCGCCACTGGTCGTTAAGCGCCAGTAATTTTAAATCCCCCCACATGGAGCCCGAGGTGTCATTGTGCGGGGAATAACGCTCTTTGGTCATGGAGAAGCAGCAGAAAAACAGCATTACGCCGAGTAATCCCATCAGGCTCATGGCATAAAAATAGCCCTGCCGCAGGTCGCCTTTGCCCAGCCAATCCACCAGCGGTAACGCGATAACCGTGACCACCAGTCCACCGCTGAACGACAATGCAAAGCGCCAGGACTGAAGCGAATGGCGCTCTCGGGGATCAAGCGTCAGCGCCCCCGGCATCGCGCAATAGGGGACGTTAATGGCCGAGTAAACGATGCTTAACAGGGAATAGGTCACGCAGGCATAGACAATTTTCAGCGTGGGGCCGACGTCCGGAACGTAAAAGGTAATCAGGCAACAGACGCCGAATGGAATCGCGAACCATAATAGCCACGGACGAAAACGGCCGTGTCTGGTCTGCGTGCGATCAACCAGCGCGCCAATACAGGGATCGATAAAGGCATCCATGGTGCGAACGACTAAAAACATGGTGCCCATAATCGCGGCGGGCAGGCCAAATACATCGGTATAGAAATAGGCCAGAAATAGGGCGGCGGTCTGCCAGACCAGGGCGCTGGCCATATCACCCAGACCGTAGCCAATTTTATCCTTGACCGTAAGAACAGAGGCGGTATTCATTATTATTGACCTTATTTATCGGGTGCAAAATAGCGAAAACATCCGCTCTGATAGACGCGGGAGTTATTTTTCCCGCCCAGTATTGGTTATTTTTCCACGCGCAAACAATTGCCTAAACTCCCAGGCAAATTACGTTTTTTTGTTTTTTACGATAAATGTGATGGAGGGCAAATATATGGGGGAAGGTATTAACTGTGCTGTTTCTCTTTGATTAATTACCTAATAATTATTGGATTGGATAATATTATTGCTAATAATTTTGCTTAATATACATTGTGCGCGGAGGGCGATGATTACACGCCCTGGCGGCGCCATTTCCGTTCGTGCTCGAGCAGCCAGCGTTTGCGGTCCAGCCCGCCGCCATAGCCCGTCAGCGATCGGTTGGCGCCGATCACCCGATGGCAGGGCACCACGATACCGACCGGATTGGCGCCGTTGGCCAGCCCGACGGCGCGTACGGCCAGCGGGTTGTTGATGCGCGCGGCCAGCGCGCCGTAACTGACGGTTTCCCCGGCCGGAATGTCGCGCAGATGTCGCCACACCAACCGCTGAAAGGCGGTTCCGCCCGTCGCCACCGGCAGGCCGTCGACGGCGGCGAGGTCCCCGTCGAAATACGCCTGCATGACCTGACGCAACTCGGCGCCGGCCGGCCTCTCCTGCAACAGGGTCTGCACGCCGCGATACTGGCGCCGCAGCAGGGTATGCAGGCGCTCTTCATAATCTTGCCAGTCCAGGGCGCGCAGCTGCCGTTGTTCATCCACGACCATCAGCATTTCGCCCAACGGCGTTGCCATACGTTCCAGGGAAAAGCGTTGCGATTTCATGTTATTCCACTAAAAGATCGGGTCAGCCATACCCGCGGTTAACAGAGGCTCAAAATTATCACAAGGCGCGGGTAGATGCCCAGGATTGCATGCAATAGGGGCAGCGTTTGATTGCCGGGAGGATATCTGGAAAACAGAGAATATCGCTCTCCGCGCTTTATGTGATTTCCGGATTTTCAAATGATTAATTGAGCATGTTTTTTAAGGGGTTATACGCGTAAGGTTTTTCCGCGTAGTCGCAGTATTGATGCTTTATCAGACCGGGGTTTAAGACACAGGAAATAAGCGAATGAAAATAAAAATAGTGATTGCGGCGCTGCTGGCGTTTTTTATGGCAACGGCCGGCGCGGCGCAAAAATTAACCATCGCCGATCAGTATGGCTTGCCTTATTTATTATTTACCATCGCCAAGGAAAAAAAACTTATTGAAAGCCAGGCCAGGGCCGCGGGCGTCGAGGTGGATATCGAATGGCGACAGGTTCCCGGCGGGCCTGAAATCATGGCGGCGATACTGTCGGGCTCCATCGATATCGGCGCCGGCGGCATCTCTCCGGTATTGACGATGTGGGATAAAACCAGCGGACTGGATAATATTCGGGCGATTATCGCGTTGAGCGCGGCGCCGTCGTTTTTGGTAACCAATCGGGCGGACATCAAGACGGTCGAAGACTTTAAGCCCGCCGATCGCATTGCGGTGCCGGGGGTGAAGGTTTCCGGACAGGCGCGTTATTTGCAGATGGCCGCGGCCAGGGCGTTCGGCAAAAATAACTGGCGGCAGCTTGACGATCTGACGGTGTCGATGCCGCATCCCGAGGCCGCCAATGCGCTGATATCCGGGAAAACCGAAATCGTGGCGCATATGTCCAGCGCGCCGTTCCAGAACGAGGAGCTGAATCATCCGTATACGCATATCGTATTCAGTTCCTATGACGTGCTGGGCGCGGGCGCCACTTCCGCCGTCGCCTTTACCTCGGAACGATTCCGTAAGGAAAACCCCGCGGTTTACGCGGCGTTTGTGGCGGCAATCAATCAGGCGGCGGAGTTTGTAAAAAATAATCCGCCGGAAGCGGCGAATATATTCAAGGCGGCGACCAAGTCGCGGCTGAGCACGGATGAGATCCTGAATATCATCAACGATAAAGACTATAACTTTGATACCAGGCCGTCTCACACTTTCGAACTGGCGTCATTCCTGCGCGATATCGGCGCCATAGCCAGGAAGCCGACTTCGGAGCGCGACTACTTCTTCGATCCGGTCCAATAGACCTTGGGAGGCGGCCGGGCGCGCCGTTTTCGCTCCCCGCTTAAGCTGATTTAACCGGTTCAGGAAGATTGCTATGACGGAAGTAAGCGCCCAGGCGCTGGGCGCCAGCGACGTGCTGATTGTGGGCGGCGGGCTGCAAGGGTTGTCCAGCGCCTTACAGCTGGCGCGCCGCGGTTATCGGGTACGGGTGCTTGAGGCCGACTACTGCGGCCGCCATGCTTCCGGGGTTAATGCCGGCGGCGTGCGTACGCTGGGACGCCACGCGGAGGAAATACCGCTGGCGCTGGCGGCGCGCGATCGGTTCTGGCATCACCTGCCGGAGTTTATCGGCGCGGAGTGCGGTTTCGTGGCCAGCGGTCAGATCAAGATCGCTGAAAACGAGGCCGAGTCGTCCGCGGCGCTGGCCCGCATCGCGCGGTTGAACGCACTGGGTTTTACCCACGAACGCTGGGTCGGGCGCGAGGAAGCGCGCGAACTTGTCCCGCGTCTTGCGCCGCACGTCGCGGGCGGCATCTGGAGCGCGGGCGACGGCTATGCCGTGCCGTATAAGGTCGTTACCGCTTTCCGCCGGGCGGCGCAGGCGGCCGGCGCGCATATCCACGAAGCCACCTTGGCCACGCGCATCGAGCGTATGGGCGGCGTCTGGCGGATATATACGCGCGGCGGCTATTATCAGGCTCCCAGCCTGGTGAACGCCGCCGGGGGATGGGCCGACGAGATTGCCCGCCAGACGGGCGATCCCGTGTCGCTGAGCGCCGAGGGTCTGATGCTGATGGTCACCCAGCGCGTGCCGCCCTTTATCCGGCCGGTGCTCGGCGCCATGGGGCGGCCGTTGTCATTCAAGCAGTTCGACAATGGTACGGTGGTGATCGGCGGCGGCCTGCGCGGCAGGGCGGATACCGTCGCGCGGCGCGCCACCGTAGAGACATCCGCCATGAAGCGCAGCGCCCGCACCGTGCTGGAACTGTTTCCCTTCCTGCGCGATGCGGCGATAGTGCGTTGCTGGGCCGGCGTGGAAGCGGTGACGCCGGATCAGCTCCCCGTCATCGGGACGGGCGGGGAAGGCGCCGGCATCGTCCATGCCTTCGGTTTCTCCGGTCACGGCTTTGAATTGAGTCCCATCGTCGGCTGCATTGTGGCCGACCTGATCGAACACGGCCGGACCCCATGGCCTATCGCGCCTTTCGCCATTGACCGTTTCGCCGCCGGCTAACGTGCCGGCGGCGTTTACCCCACGCCGGATAGGGCAAAAGTCAGATGCCTGGATGCAGCCGATGCACCGCGCTCAGACAAGCAGCAGTACGCTGGCGGCCAGCAGCGAGGCGGCAAGGACCAGCGCCTCTTTCAACCACCGCGGCGATTGAGGACGCGGCGGCGGTTCGTCCTTTTCAGGTCGCCGGAACAGCACCGCGCGCAGCCTGCGCAGGATGACCCTGATATCCGGCTGCGCCAGCAGCCAGACGCCGGCGCAGCCCGTCGCCAGCACGAGTCCGATCAGGAAAATCGCGTCGGAGACGCTTTCCCGGCTGAAGGGGCCGTCCGGCAGCACCAGCGCGGCGAGCAGCAGACAGCCGACGGCGCCGTAAAGTACGCTGCGCCTAGACATTCTTCATCCTGCCAAGCGCCGCCTGATATTCCGCGTAGCGGTCTTCCGGGGTGAGGATAAAGTGGTCGTCGCCGAGCTGGCGGATTACGCCATCGGTATCTTGCGGCTGGCGTTGATAGACCAGCCGCCTGCGCGTGCGCTCCGTCAGGGGATCGGCTATCGGCGCGGCGGAGAGCAGGCTGCGCGTGTACGGGTGCACCGGATAACGGTAGATCTCCTCCGTGGCGCCCATCTCGACGATTTTCCCCGCGTACATCACGGCGACCCGATCGCTGATATGACGCACCATCGACAGATCGTGGGCAATAAACAGATAGGTGAGGCTGCGTTCGCGCTGAAGCCGTTTCAGCAGGTTGACGATCTGGGCCTGAATGGAGACATCCAGCGCGGATATCGGTTCGTCGCAGATAAGCAGCCGCGGCTCGACGGCCAGCGCCCTGGCGATGCCGATGCGCTGGCGCTGTCCGCCGGAGAACTCGTGGGGATAACGCTGGGCATGCTCTGGGTTGAGTCCGACGACGGCGAGCAGTTCGCGCACCTTTGCCATCCTCTGCGTCCGCGACGCGGCGAGGCGGTGCACGTCGATGCCCTCGCCGATGATGTCCGCCACCTTGGTCTTCGGGTCGAGCGAGGCGTAGGGATCCTGGAAAATCATCTGCACCTGCTTGCGGAAGCCGAGCCACTGCCGGCGCGTGCTGAGCGTGGCGATATCGGCGCCGTCGAAAACGATCCTGCCGCCGGTGGGGTCATAGAGGCGGATAATGGTTCTGCCGGTGGTGGTTTTGCCGCAGCCGGACTCGCCGACCAGGCTGAAAGTCTCGCCGCGATGGATGTCGAAGGAGACGCCGTCCACCGCCCGCGATTCGTTGCCGCTCCCGGCGTTAAAATAGCGGCGCAGATCCTGGATGGCGAGAAGCGGTTTTTCCGCGTGACGGGCGCTCATTGCCGCTTCTCCCCGGGCGTTGCGCCCTGCGCGCGCAGCTGCTCGAAGATGGCGCGGCGCTTTTGTATCGCCGGCGGCGGTTCTACCCGCGGCGCGCGCGGGTCCAGCAGCCAGGTGGCGGCGAAGTGGGTCGGCGACAGCTGAAACAGCGGCGGCGCCAGATGCCTGTCGATCTCCAGCCCATAGGCGTTGCGCGGCAGAAAGCTGTCTCCCGGCGGCGGATCGGTCAGGTCGGGCGGCGAGCCGGGGATCGCGTAGAGCCCGGCGTCGGGGGCGTGCCGGTCGGGAATCGACTGCAACAGTCCCCAGGTGTACGGGTGGCGGGGATCGTAGAATATCTCCAGCGCGGTGCCGATCTCGACAATCCTGCCGGCGTACATCACCGCGATGCGGTCGGCGACCTTCGCCACCACGCCCAGGTCGTGGGTAATAAAGATAATCGAGGTGTCCGACCGCTGCTGGATGTCCCGCAGCAGGTCGAGGATCTGCGCCTGAATGGTGACGTCGAGGGCGGTGGTCGGCTCGTCGGCGATCACTATTTTCGGCCGGCAGGCGAGAGCGATGGCGATAACGATGCGCTGCCGTTGCCCGCCGGAAAACTGATGCGGATAGTGTCCGAAGCGCTTGCCGCCGTCCGGGATGCCGACCCGTTCGAGCAGGCCGATGGCCCGCTCGCGCGCCTCCCGGGCGCTGACCCGGCGATGCTGGGTGACCGCCTCGACGATCTGGCGTCTGATGGTCATCGTCGGGTTCAGCGACGTCATCGGGTCCTGAAAAATCATGGCGATATCGTTGCCGCGGATCGCGCGCAGCTCTCTGGCGCTCAGGCGGGTGAGGTCGCGCCCGGCGAAGGTGATGGCGCCGCGGGTGATGCGGGCGTTGTTGCCGAGCAGGCGGATCACCGAACGGCAGGTTACCGACTTGCCCGAGCCGGACTCGCCGACGATGGCGAGGGTTTCCCCGCGCCGCAGATCGAACGAGACGCCCCGCACCGCCTGAACCTGGCCGTTGAAGGTGTCGAAAACCACGTGAAGATCGCTTATTGAAAGAATGGGGTCGGTGCTCATACTGATTTTTCCCGCTATATTTTCATTTTCGGATCGAACGCGTCCCGCAGGCCGTCGGCAAGCAGATTAAAACCGATCATCAGCAGACAGATGATCAGCGCCGGATACCACATCAGGTGGGGATAGAACCGGAAGACCTTGTACCCTTCGTTGAGCAGCGTGCCGATCGAGGCGTTCGGCGCCCGCATGCCGATGCCGATAAAGCTGAGAAACGCCTCGAAAAAGATCGCCGTCGGAATGGTGAACATGGTCTGAATAATGATGATGCCGCTCAGGTTCGGCAGAATGTGGCGCAGCATGATCTTCAGCGCCGACGTGCCGAGGGCGCGCGACGCCAGCACAAACTCCTGCTCCTTGATTTTCAGCGTCTGCGCGCGCACCACGCGCGCCATACTTATCCAACTGGTCAAGGCGATGGCGACGATAATGGCCGGCGCGCCGGGCGGAAAGATCAGCAGGGCGAGGATCACCACCACCAGGGTGGGCACGCCGGAGACGATTTCCAGTATCCGCTGCATGGCGGTGTCCGTCGCGCCGCCTTTCCATCCGGATATCAGGCCGTAGGCGACGCCGACGGTCAGGTCGAGCAGCGCCGCCACGCAGGCGATCAGCACCGAGATGCGCGTGCCGAACAGGATGCGCGACAGCAGATCGCGCCCGAAATTATCGGTGCCGAGCAGGTAGTAAACGCCGTCCGCCACCGGCGCCTCGGCGTAGCGGTCCACCCAGACGTCGCCCTCGCGGGCCAATCCGTTGAAGCCGTTGATTTCCACCCACGGTATCTTGGGCGGCAGGAAGGCATGGGGGATATTCTGCGCGTTCGGGTCATGGGGCGAGTACCAGATCGACGCCGCCGAGGTCAGCATGATGAATATAAGTATGAAAAGCGAAATTACCGCTCCCTTGTTGCGCGCAAAACGTTGCCATTCGTCACGCGCCGGGGCGGCGGGAGCGTCGGCATCCGCCGCGCCCTCTCCGGCGGCCGGCGCGTAAGGGCGGAAGTACTCAGCCGGGATATTTGCGCTGTCGATGGCTTGTTGCGGCGTGCGTTTCTCCGTCATGTCCGGCCGCCTCCGCTTACCCTGATGCGCGGGTCGATAAGACTGTACAGAATATCCGTAACCAGAATGACCACCACCAGCATCGTGGAGTAGAGGATCGTCAGCGCCATGATGGTGGCATAGTCGTTGGTCAGGATTGACTTGATGAACTGCTCGCCGATGCCCGGCACCGCGAAAATGTTTTCAATCACCAGCGAGCCGGTCATCAGGCCGACGACCATGGGGCCGAGTATGGCGATCAGCGGGATAAGCGCGTTGCGCAGCCCGTGGCGGGTGGCGATCCGCCATTCGCTCAGCCCTTTGGCGCGCGCCAGTTCGACGTAGTCGCTGTGCAGCGCGTCGATCATCTCGGTGCGCACGAAGCGCGCCGCATCGGCCATCGGGGCGATAGACAGCGCCAGCGTCGGCAGAATGGTCGACAGAAAGCCGTCGCGCCACAGCCCGATCGGCAGCCACTTGAGGTGGATGGCGAATATCAGTTGCAGCAGCACGGCAAAAATAAAGTTCGGCACCGAGCGGCCGACGATGGCCAGGGATGAGGCCAGGGTATCCAGCCAGCTGTTGTGGAACATGGCGGCGAGGGTGCCGAGCAGGATGCCGAGCGTCGAGCCGAGCAGCATCGCCTGTAGCCCCAGCTGCACCGAGGGGCCGATGCGGTTGTGCAGCAGTTTGCTCACCGGCTGGTCGCCGAATTGCAGCGAGATGCCGAAGTCGCCCTGTACCACGCCGCTCATATAGATGGCATAGCGCTGCGCCAGCGGCTTGTCCAGACCGTATTTCTCATTCATCAGCACCCGCTGGCCGGCGGTGAGTTTTTCCTCGTTGTTGTACGGGGAACCCGGCAGCAGGTTCATCAGCAGGAACGTCAGGGAAGAGATCATCAACAGCGTCACTACCATATAAATCAGCCGTCTGGCGAGGAAGCGGAAAATATTATTCATCAGGCGCTTTCCTTCAGGTGAGCGTCGAACCATTCGGTCAGCGTCCGCAGGCGCGCAATCCGATTTTTGGGCCGTCCGTTGCGCGACAGCTCGTGGCTCTCGTTGTTGAACAGGATGAAACGGGTTTCCTGCCCGCCGAGCTTCAGGGCGGTGAAAAGCTGATAGGCCTGCTCGGGCGGACAGCGATAGTCGTGCTCCGAGTGGAGAAAGAGCAGCGGCGTGCGAATGTTCCCGGCATACCTGAGCGGCGACTGCGCCCAGGCCTTTTCCACGTTGGGCAACAGCGGCCGCGCGCCCGTCTGGTCGGGAATAAAGTGATAGCCGATATCCGAGGTGCCGGCCAGCGACACCCAGTTGGAGATGCTGTTTTGCGCGGCGGCGGCCCTGAAGCGGTCGGTATGGCAGACGATCCAGTTGGTCATAAATCCGCCGTACGAACTCCCCGTCACGCCTATCCGCGCCGCGTCGATACCCGGATGGGCTTGCAGCGCCAGGTCGACGAAGCGCAGGATGTCCTGGTAGTCGTCGTCGCCGAACCCGCCTCTGATATCGGCGAACGCGTCGTCTTTGCCGTCGGAACCGCGCGGATTGCAATAGAGAACGTAGTAGCCGTGGTGCGCCCAATACTGCATCTCATGAGAAAACACCGCACCGTAAACGGCGCGCGGGCCTCCGTGGATGGTCAAAATGGCCGGGTATTTTTTTCCTGCCTCACCGTCCGCCGGGGGCAAAACCCAGCCGTCGACGGTTTGCCGCGCGCCGTCCGGCGAACCGCAGGCGAAATTAAGATGCGCGGGGACAACGGCCCGTTCCCCGCGGACGCCGCCGGCGTTGAGATGGGTCAGGCGTACCGTCTGGGGAAGCGCTTCTCCGCCGCTCCTCGCCGTCGCATTCGCATTCGCCGGGGCGACCCCGTCGAGCGCGTAGATTTCCTGCCGCAGCAGATCGCGCAGGCCGATGGCGACCCATCTGTCGTTGAGGCGGGCCAGGGCGTCGATGCTGCCGGCAAAGGTCAGGTGATCTTCCAGGCTACCGTCCGCGCCGAGGGAAAAAAGATGAGACTGATAGCCGCGCACGGCGGGGAAATAGATCCTGCCGTTATATTCCACCTCGCGCGGGACGCCCGACGTCAGGCGGCAGTCGGAGCTGACGGTGTTATGCGTCATAAAGCCGGGTTGCGCCAGTGGGCGCAGTTGCCCGCCGCGCAGGAGAAAGAAGTCGTCGGATTGGCCGTGGCCGTATGCCGCGCGATCCGTCGCGGCGATGATGGCTGCGTCACCGAGGGGATAAATGCGGCGGATATCAAGATTGCCGTGGTAAAGCCGTTCCAGCGCGCCGTCCTTCAGATCGTAGCGCCACAGTGTGTCGCTGATTTTTCTGACGCCGCTGTCCCGCTGCCCGCAGAAATAGACGGCGCGTCCGGCGCGGTCCGCCGCATAGGCCTCGACGATGAAATCCTGCGGGGAGATCGGCGTGGCCGTTCCTTGGCGGCGGTTGAAAAGAAACAGCCGGCGCGTCCGGTTATGCAGAAATCCCCTGCCGTCGGCGTAGAACGGAATCCCCTCGAAACGCGCGTACCCGTTGGCGGACGGCCTCTCTGCGACCGCGTTTTTTTGCGGCGCGCCGTTAAAGAGCTGGTCGAGATCCGATGGCGCGAGCAGGGCGGAGCACAGCAGTTGCCCGTCCGCCAGTACGTTGAACTCTTCGAGCGGTACCGGGAGAGTAACGGCGAGCTCCCGGCCGCCGCCGGACAGGTCCACCCGATAGAGTTCGGTGACGGCGCTTGCGCCGCCGCGTCGCGTCGGCGCGGTAAGATGCGCCAGCAGGTGGGTATCGTCCTCCCAGGCGTAGAGCGGAGAGGCGAGATGGCTTAGTACGCGCCGTTCGGCCGTTCCGTCGAAGAGATGCAGAGCGCTGACGTATCCGTCGCGCCGCCGGTCGGGACGGCGTACGACGAACGCGGCGGCGGTTCCCGACGCGTTGGCGGCCAGGTGGGACAGAAAGCGGTAGGAAAGGAGGGAATCAGGCAATATGGACGATGGCATCGCGGTCTTTCCTGTTGCGGCGCCTTGCAATAAGGGCGCGGCCGTTTTTCCGGCCGCGCCCCGGGCGCTATTCACGTTAGGGCGGTTAATCTTCAAAATAGGCGCGGGTGATATCGATCGGCGTTCCCATGCTGCGGGTGATGACGCCTTTCAATTTAGGATTGATCAGATAGTTCTTCGACCCCTGATAGAGCGGGATGGTGAGCGCCCGGTCAAGCACAAACTTGTTGGCCTGCTGCAGGCTCGCCCAGCGCTGGCCGGGGTCGGTGGCGTCGGTGGTCTTGATTTTATCGATCAGCGTGTCGAAGGCGGCGTCTTTGAACCGGCTGTGATTGTGCTCATAGGTGGAGTAGAAGAGGTTCAGGTAGGTCACCGGATCGAATTCGCCGGTCCAGCCGCCGAGCGCCAGGTCGAATTTGTAGGACATCATCTTGTCGAAGCGAACCTTGGTGGGCACGCTGCTCAGCGATATCGTCAGCCCGTCGAGCGTAGAGGACAGCTGGCTTTGCAGATACTCGCCGGTACGTTTTGCCTCGTCGAAGTCGCTGGTGATCAGTTCGAGCGTGATGGCGTTCCTGCCGAGTTCCTGTTTCGCTTTTTGCCACAGCGCCTTGGCCTGCGCCTTGTCCGTCGGGGCGAGGTCGCCCGCCTCCTGGGCGAAATCGACGCCGCTGGTCGGATTGGCGGCGATGCCCTGGGGAATGGTGCTGGTCAGCGGCAGGGAGCCGTCGGCGAGGATGCTGCCGGTCAACTCTTTACGGTCGATGGCCAGGGAGAGCGCCTTGCGGACATTCTCATTTTGCAGCACCGGGCTGGAGCTGATGCCGAGCTCCAGATTGGAGGCGCGCAGCGTCGGCACCGAAAGGTAAGCGGGATCG
Organism: Brenneria corticis; assembly: GCF_003115855.1. Lineage (GTDB taxonomy): Bacteria > Pseudomonadota > Gammaproteobacteria > Enterobacterales > Enterobacteriaceae > Brenneria > Brenneria corticis. Next base: position 188,398 of record NZ_KZ819077.1, on the reverse strand, counting down.
CGCCGGTAGTGGCGGATATAGTCGCCGTCGATTTTTGCCGCATCGACGGCGCCTGATTCATACAGATTGATGCCGGTAGAGGTTTCCTTCACCACCTGCACGGTGAGTTCATCCAGTTTAACCGCCGTCTTGTCATGGTAGTTGTCATTTTTCACATAGCGCCACGTCAGGCCGAGGCCGTCCCAGTCGGTGAGCACGAACGGCCCGTTGCTCAGCGTGTTCTCGCTGCTGGTGCCGTAGGCGGCGCCCTTGGCGGTAACGAAGGCTTCGTTCTGCGGGAAAAGGTTCGCGGAAGAGGCCAGCGCGGCGAGGAAATAGGGGTTGGGGTACTCAAGCGTGACTTGCAGTTCGGTGTCGGAAAGCGCCGCGATGCCCAGCGTGGCGGGATCTGCTTCGCCGCTGTTGATCGCCTTGGCGTTCTTGATGTTGTAGAAGGTGCTGGCGTTCTGGGCCGCGGTGGCCGGCGTGAGCAGTCGCCGCCAGGCAAAGACGAAATCCCTGGCGGTGAGCGGGTCGCCGTTGGACCACTTCAGGCCGTCTTTCAACCGGATGGTGTAGACGGTGCCGTCGTCGCTGATTTGCGGTTCTCCGACGGCGAGCGCCGGGATAATGGCGTTATCCTGGCCGAGTTTGTACAGCCCTTCGCCGAACAGCTCAATCTGCGAGACGCTTAGGGTATCGTATGACCTGACGGAGTCGGCGGTCGGCAGTTCGGCCTCAATCACCCAGTTGAGCGCCTGCCTGGCAGGGGCGGCTTGCGATCCCGCCGCCCAGAGCGCCGATCCCAGCAGAAGCAGCAGATAAGTGAGAATACGTTTGGGCGTAATAGTCATGTCGTCCTCCAACGGAGTTTATAATATTCGGTGTATGCCCCTGGTATGACCTATATCAGCCAGTAAGTTTTTATTTCTTGGCTATAAGTTGATGATGGCGTTATTAATTAAATCGGCGTTGCCGGACAGGACGGCATAATACTTATCCGTTGTGATAATCTGAGGGTAATTTATCTGCAATGAGCTGATTATCAACGATTTTTAATTCCTTGTCATTATGACTGCATTGTCGCAGTCGATAATAATGCAGTCAAATGTCATTATTGGCATAGTAAATGTGAAACATGGCAATTAAGGGAACGAAATATTATTGAGTCGACCGTTTTCTCTCTATTACCGGCGATCGGGCGGCATCATTCTTTATTTGACAAGCGGACAAAATTGTCCGTATAACGTAGGCAGATATCCCGTTTATTTATGGAAAGCTGATGATTCACATCAAAAAAAACCGCAGTGACGCCGTACGGCACCGGGCGATACTGCTGGACGCCGCGGCGCGCGTCTTCGCCAGGCAAGGCGCGCATGTGCCTCTGGATGCGGTGGTCGCGGCGGCGGGCATGGGGCGGGCCACGCTTTACCGGCATTTTCCCGATCGGACCGCGCTGCTGCTTGCCCTGTTCGATCGCGATATCGCCCCGGTATTAAATGCCGGCAAGGGCGTGCCGCCCGGCGAGGTTTTGCTGGCCATGCTTACCGAAATAGGGCGGGTGACGCATCGGGAGCCGTCGCTCGAAGCGGCGTGGCGGGCGATAGAGCCCAGCCACCCCGGCATGCAGGCACGGCGGCGCGATTTGCTGGCGCGCTTTGAAAAGCCCCTGGCGGACGCCATCGCGGCCGGCAAGGTTCGAGCCGACCTGACCCTTGACGATGTGGTCAGCGTCGGTCGTATGATCGCGTCCGCCACCCGCCTGGCGCAGGATGACGCCGCCGCCGGCGCACGTATCCTCGACCTGGCGCTCAACGGCGTCCGGAGTCGCGACTGATGGGACAGCGACGCCTGGGCGACGTTATCGGCGAGATCCCCGACTGGAAGCCGCATGAGCGTCCGGCCATCCCCGGCACGCCGTCGACCCCCGACCTGCCGCCCCGCACCCGTTTCTACTATGGACTGGCCGCGCTGCTGCTGGGACTGACAGGCGGCTTCGGCACCGCGCTGGTGGGCGTCAACCTGAGCGCCATGCAGGGCGAACTGGGCCTCGAACCGGTACAGGGCACCTGGCTGAGCTGCATCTACGTGATGTTCAACGTCTCGATGAACCTGCTGCTGATCAAGTATCGGCAGCAGTTCGGGCTGACCTCGTTCACCAAGGTATTTATGCTGATCTACGCGGTCGCCGCGGTGGGACACCTGCTTAGCGACACCTACGCCGGCGCGCTGGCGATGCGCGCGGTCAGCGGCGTGGCCGGCGCCGCGCTCGGCGCATTGGCGGTGATGTATATGGCGCAGGCGCTGCCGGCGCGTTTTCGCCTGCAGACCATCATTCTCGGCATCGGCGCCTCGCAGCTGGCGATGCCGCTGGCCTGGATCATCTCGCCCTCGCTGCTGGACTACGGCAGCTGGCAGAGCCTGTATGCGCTGGAGGCGGGGTTCGCCGTGGCCTCGCTGGCGGCGGTCTACGCCTTTCCGCTGCCGCCCGGCATCCGCGTACATGCGTTCGAGCGCAAGGACTTTATCAGCTTCGCGCTGCTGGCGCCGGGGTTCGCGCTGTTGGTGGCGGTAGTCGCGCAGGGCCGCAACCACTGGTGGTTCGACACCGCCTGGCTGGGGTGGGCGCTGGCCGCGGCGGTCGCGCTGCTGGGCGCGGGGCTGGCCTTCGAGCATCGCCGCAAGAACCCGCTGCTCGACACCCACTGGCTGTTCAGCCTGGGCTTTATGAATTTCGCTTTCTCGATGCTGCTGGTACGCATGCTGCTGAGCGAGCAGCCGTTTGGCTCCACCGGCCTGCTGATGACGCTGGGCTTCGGCGCCGAACAGATGCGCGAACTTTACGGGGTGGTATTGGTCGCCACCCTCGCCGGCGTGTTGGTCAGTGCGTTCAGCCTGCTGATCTCCACCAAGCTTATCATGGCCCAACTGCTGCTTTCGCTGGCGCTGATCGCGGTCGGTGCCTTTATGGACGCGCACGCCACCGCGGCGACTCACCCGATCAACCTTTACTTCAGCCAGGCCCTGCTGAGTTTCTCCGGCGCGATGTTTATGGGCGCGGCCGTGATCATCGGCATCGGACATTTGATGGCGCGGGGCCTGCAATCGGTCGTCACCTTCGCGGTGATGTTCGGCGTCACCCAGATCCTGGGCGGCCAGCTCGGCGCGGCTATCCTGTCGACGTTCCAGGCCGTACGCGTGCAGCATCACCTGTCCTACCTTTCCGAAGGCGTCGCGATCGCGGATGCGCAGTCCGCCGCGGCGGTGCAGGAGTACGGCGGCCTTGCCGGAGTGGCGCAGTTGGCCAACCAGCAGGCCGGCATTCTGGCGTTCAACGATGTGTTCCTGCTGATCGGCTCCTTTGCCGTGTTGCAACTGCTGATTAACGTCGCCGACATGATCTGGCAGGCCGTCAAGCGCAGGAACGCCCCACAACCCCAACCCGCCGGCGACAACGCCGCTGCGGCCGCCCCAATCTGACGGATGACCCTATGAGCGAAAACAGCAAGTCCCGACAACCGACGACCGACGACGCGAGTTCATCGCCAGTCCGGCAGCCAGAAGATAAGGGGCTGCCGGGGAGCGGGGAGCAGGACTCTAAGCCCTCGGAACAGAAGCGCCCTCCCAGCCGGCGCCTGGCCGTCGCCATCGGCGTTCTGTCCGTTATCGCCGTGCTGCTGGTCCTGTTCGCCTGGCGGCTCCCGCCGTTCTCGTCGCCGTTTGAGCGCACTGAAAACGCCTATGTGCGCGGCCAGGTGACGACGATATCGCCGCAGGTCAACGGTTATGTGGCCGACGTGCTGGTCGGCGATTTTCAGAACGTCGATGCGGGCCAGGCGCTGTTTCGCATCGACGACCGCATCTACCGCCAGCGGCTGGAGCAGGCTCGCGCCAGCCTCGCGTCGAGCGAGGCCGACCTCGCCAACTCGACGCAGGCGCAGGCGTCCAGCCGCGCCACGGTTGGCTCGCGCGAGGCCGAGCTGGCCTCCGCCCGCGCCCAGCGGGTCCGCGCCGAGGCCGATATGGCGCGCGTGGCCGAACTGGCGGCCGATGGCTCCTTGTCCATCCGCGAACGCGACGAGGCCGAAGCCGCCCTGCGCGCGGCGCGGGCCACGGTCAAACAGGCCGAGGCGGCGCTTGAGGTGGCGCGTCAGGATGTGCGCTCCGTGGAGGTTTCGCGACTGGGGCTGGAGGCGGCGGTGGCGTCCGCCCGGGCCGCGGTCCGGCTGGCCGAGATCGACCTGGACAACACCGTTATCACCGCGCCTGAAGCCGGCCAACTGGGGCAGGTGGGTACGCGGCGCGGCCAGTATGTGAGCGCCGGAACCCAGCTGGTATCGCTGGTGCCGCCGCGACTGTGGATCATCGCCAACTTCAAGGAGCGCCAGGCCGGCCTTATGCAGGAGGGACAAAGCGCGATCGTGACCGTGGATGCGCTGGACGATCGCCGCTTTACCGGCCGCTTGCAGCATATCTCGCCCGCTACCGGCTCGGAGTTCGCGCTGCTGCCCGCCCAGAACGCCACCGGCAACTTTACCAAGGTGGCTCAGCGCCTTCCGGTGCGCATCGTGCTGGACGCCGATCAGGAGGGATTGCGGCAACTGCGTCCCGGCATGTCGGTGGTGGCGCGCGTAGACACCAGCAACAGCGGGCGGGAGAAACAATGATGCGTCGTCCGCTCTCCATCGGCGCGCTGGCGCTGCTTCTGTCCGCCTGCGCCACGTCGCCGTCGTCGCAAAAGGATACCCTGTCCGCCGCGCCGGCGGCCTGGCGGGCGGACGCCCCGCCAGGGGATGTGGTGCAGGCCGGCTGGTGGCGCGCCTTCGGCGATCCGCGACTGACGGCGGCGGTCGAGCGCGCCCTGGCCGGCAATACCGATCTCGCCGTCGCCGAGGCGCGCATTCGCGAGGCGGAAGCGCTGGCCGCCCAGGCGCGCTCGGCGCTGCTGCCGTCGCTGACCGGTTCCCTCTCCGCGCAGGACGCCCGCAGTCTGAGTGCGGCGACCGGTCGCGCCTCCACAAGCACCACCGTCCAGCCCCAATTGCAGGCCGCCTATGAGGTCGATCTGTGGGGCCGCGTCCGGGCTTCCGACAACGCCGCGCGCGCCGCGCTGCAGGCCAGCCGTTACGGACGAGATGCCGCCGCGCTGTCGGTTGCCGCCGCGACGGCGCGGGCCTATGTCCAGCTGGCGTCGCTCGACGCCCAGTCGGCGGTCGCCCGCGACACGCTGGCTTCGCGTAACGAATCCCTGCGCGTCGCAACGCAACGCGCGAAAGCCGGCTATACCTCACGGCTGGAACTGGCCCAGGCCGAGGTCGAGCAGCGCGCCGCCGCCCGGCGCATCCCGGAGCTGGAGCTGGCAGTGCGGCAGCAGGAGAACGCGCTGCGGCTGTTGACCGGTGAACTGCCGGGCGCGGTCGAACGAAGCCGTTTCGATACGTTGGTGGTGCCCACGCCAGCGCCCGGTCTGCCGTCCGGCCTGCTGGCGCGCCGTCCCGATATCGCCCAGAGCGAAGCGGAACTGCTGTCCGCCGATGCCACTTTCGCCTCCGAGCGCGCGGCCCTGCTGCCGCAGGTAAACCTGACGGCGTCGATCGGCCGGTTATTCGTCGAGCATATCGATCCGGTTACGGTCTGGAATATGGGCGGCAGCCTGCTGGCGCCGCTGTTTGACGGCGGGCGCCTGGCGGCCCGGGCCGATGCGGCGGAGGCCCGGCGCGACCAGGCCGCCTGGGCCTATCGCGCCGTGGTGCTGAACGCCTTTGCGGAGACGGAGAATGCGCTGGAAGGCGTCGTCCGCCTGCAGAGCCAGTCGACCGAGGCCACCGCCCAGCGAGCCGCGGTCGCGGAGGCGCTTAAGCACGCCCGCAACCGCTATCGGGCGGGCTACGCCTCCTATCTTGAAGAGCTGGATGCCCAGCGCGGGCTGTTCAACTCGGAAGTGGAGCTGATCCAACTGCGCCAAAGCCGCCTGCTCAACGCCGTGACGCTGTACCAGGCGCTTGGCGGCGGCTGGTCCGCGCCCGCGGGGTGATGGCCGGGAAGCGGGGGGAGATGAAATATGCTTTTCCCCCCTCATTCCCGTCGCCCGAATCCGCTGCGGTTATCTCCGCGGTAAATCTTCTGTTGATCCCGTACGCTATGACAAGGCGGCTCCCGGCCATCTGGTGCTCAGCGCGTCTGCCGCGGCGACTCGGCGTTCGCGGGACGACTAATCCGGCGCGTCAGGGGCTTCCTGCCGCTGGGATTTGAGGCGATTCCCGGTGGTGCGGATATGGTCTTCCATCAGGCTGCGCGCCAGCGCGCCTTTGCGTTGCGCAATGGCGCGGGCGATCGCCAGATGATCCTGCACGCTGTTTTCCAGCTCTTTGGGCGTGTAGTAGAAGAATGCGCCAATCACCCGCGGCACATCGATCAGGCTGGCGACGAAATGCGCCAGACGCGGGGAGCTGGCCGCCTGCACCACCAACTGATGGAAACGGCGATTAACCTCTTCCAGATCGGTGAGGAAATCATCGGGGCGCTGACGCACCAAAGCCGCCATGCGCTCATTGAGCCGGTCCAACTGCCGCAGGTGCTCCTCCTGACGGCGTTCCGCCGCCAGCGCCGCGGCGTGGGATTCCAGATGGGCGCGCAAATCGAAGATTTCGTCGTTGTCGCCATCCGTCCAGGGCGCCACCACCACGCCGCAATTAGGCACCGATTGAATCAGACCGTCCTGCCGCAGGCGCTGAAACGCCGCCCGAATCGGGGTGCGGCTGATGCCCAGCTCTTCAGAAAGGGCCATTTCTTTCAGCCGCGTCCCCGGCGCATATTCGCCGAGGGTGATTCGTTTGCGCAACAGCGCGTAGACATCTTCTTTGGAACCGCGCGCATTGATGGAGGTTAGCCTGGGCATCTGGAGGCATCTTTCGCAGTCGTTGAAGAATCAGGCATATCGTCTCATTGGTTAAAGAATGGAAATGTTCGAAATATTGTTTCATTTTTGTTCTTTTATAAGCAAAGGTCAAGCCGTTAATCATGCCGCAACATAAGCAAATTTATCGCTAAACAAACCACAAAAAAACGGTTCTAAAAAAACAATAAAAAAACAATACTCCTCACTCCGGCGATATTTTAAACAAAAGGATCCCGACGTCATGAGTACAGAACCAGTAGGTCTTCGTATCAATACCGACTTTGAGCGCGTGTCCGCCGCGCTGGCCGGTGCGGCGCGCGACATCCCCGTGGCGGTGATCGGCGATGTGTCGCAGCGGCTTTTCAGTTTTCCCGGCGGCTTCCACAACTATTCAGGCCAGGCGCTGAAATTTGCCGGCCCGGCCTTTACGGTCAAGGTGCGCCCCGGCGACAACCTGTTTCTGCACAAGGCGCTGGACGTCGCCCAGCCCGGCGACATTGTGATTTGCGACGCCGGCGGCGCGCTGCAGAATGCCATTCTCGGCGAGATGATGGGGCGCTATGCGGCCTCGCGCGGCATTGCGGGCATTATCATCGACGGCGCGATCCGCGATCGGGCGGGTCTGACCAAGCTGCCCATCCCGGTCTACGCCCGCGGCGTAACCCCCAACGGACCGTGGAAATCCGGCCCCGGCGAAATCGGCCATCCCATTGCGGCAGGGGGCGTCTCCGTGGCGCCGGGCGACCTGATCGTCGGTGATGAGGACGGCGTGATCGTGCTGCCGCGCGTCGCCGCGCCGGACATTATCGCCAGGGCGCAGGCGCATGCCGCCGTGGAAGCGCAATGGGCGCGTCAGATCGGCGAAAAAAACTGGCCGCGCGGCTGGGTGGACGATGCCATCGCCCAGGCGGGGTGATGGTTGCGGCATACGTAACGGCGAGGCGGTTTTGTCCGGCGATTTTCCGTGCGGGCAACGGCTTCATTCCTTTCCACTTACTTGACTCACACATCCTATGAAAACATTTCTTTATGCCGCCAAACACGCCGCCGTTGCGGCGTTCAGATCATTGAGCAAGCTCGTTATTAGGGAGAGCGTGGCGAGGGGCCGTAGCGGCGTAAGCCCGCTGACAAATTTGCCGGGAGCAAATTTGAACAACATTTATGCTGGCCCGCTAGGGTGGGACACAAGGATGTGTCCCATAAGCGCCCCTCGGTACGGTAGGCCCGGGTATCTCAGGCTTACAGGCGACTTTGTCAGCAACCTCCGTGTTGCCGTTGCGGCGTTGCTCCTGGGTACATCCGCCGCTGGCATGGCCGCGGCCGGCAGCTATCCGGATAAACCCATTACGCTTATCGTGCCGCAGTCTCCCGGCTCGGTCGCCGATATCATGGCGCGCGTGCTGAGTAAGCCGCTGGGCGATCTGCTGCAGCAAACCATCGTGGTGGAAAACCGTGCCGGCGCCAGCGGCGCCATCGGCGCGCAGGCCGTCGCCCGCGCCGCGCCGGATGGCTATACCATTCTGGTGGGCTCCATCAGTACCAATGGCGGTCTGCTGTCCGCCATTGACAAATCGTTGCCGTACCACCCGATTAACGACTTTGAACCCATCACCCAGATCAACGATGCGCCGCTGGTGCTTATCGCCAGCCCGCAAACCGGGCTGAAATCGCTGGCCGATCTGGCGGAACGGGCGAAGCAACAGCCCGGCGTTCTGACCTATGCCTCGGCGGGCAACTCCAGCGGTTCGCGTTTCGTGGTCGAACTGTTGCGCCTGGAGGGCAAACTCAATCTGCGTCATATCCCTTACCGCGCCCCCGCCGAGGCGGTGCGCGCGGTGGTGGCGGGGGAGGCCACCATCGGCGCGCCGTCCCTGCCAAGCGCCCTGTCGCTGGTGGCGGCCGGCAGGTTGAACGCCCTGGCGGTAACCAGCAATGAACGTTCGCCGCTGTTCCCCGACGTGCCCACCACCGCGGAGCAGGGCTTTCCCTCGGCGGTCTTGTACAACTGGACGGGACTTTTCGCGCCGGCGGGCACGCCCCAGGCCATTATCGATAAGTTCGGCGCCGCGGCGCGCCAGGCGCTGACCGATGCGGAAGTGGTGAAAGTCATCAAGGAGTCGGGCGCCAACGCCATCGGGCAAAGCCCGGAAGCGTTCCGGGTTTTCGTGGAGTCCGAAGTGCGCAAATGGCATCAGGCGGTGGAAGATTCGGGCATTTAAGTCCCGCTCCGGAGTGGCGCCTGGCGTTAGCGGCAAAAATCTTGCCGGGCGGCGCCGCGCGTAAACGGTATCGCGACGGGATGTTCAAAGAGGATGGAACGGCATGGATATCAACCGGCAGAATTTCTACTCAGGGCTGCTCTTTATCGCCATTGGCCTGATCTTTGGCATCGGCGCGCTGCGCTCCTTATCTTTTGGCATGGCCGCCAGCATGGGGCCGGGATGTTTCCCGCTGCTGCTGAGCGCGCTGCTGCTATTGCTGGGGGGAGGATTTGTGCTGGGCGCAATCAAAAAGGCGCGCGGCAGGCCGGCACCCGCGGCGAACGCGGGCGAAGGCGGCATTCTGCGCTCGTGGCGGCCGCTGGTGTGCGTACTGGCCGCCAATTTTGTCTTCGGTATTCTGCTTAAAGGCATTCCCGCCTGGGGTATTCCGGCGCAGGGGTTGATCGTCAGCATCTACGCATTGACCTTTATCGCCAGCCTGGCCAGTAAGCAGCATCGCGTGGGTCAGGCGCTGGCGCTGGGATCGATTCTGGCGGCGGGCTGCTATGTGGTTTTCATTCGCTTAATGGGGCTGCCGGTTGCCCCCTGGCCGGACTATTTGTGACGCGGGAAGAGAACGGTTATGGACTTCCTCGATAATATCGCCCTGGGATTCAGCGTGGCGCTGACCTGGCACAATCTTCTCTACGCCTTCGCCGGCTGCCTGCTGGGTACGCTGGTCGGCGTGCTGCCCGGCGTGGGGCCGGTGGCCACCATCGCCATGCTGCTGCCGGTGACCTATGGGCTCGAACCGGTTTCCGCGCTTATTATGCTGGCCGGCATTTTTTACGGCGCGCAGTACGGCGGATCCACCACCGCCATCCTCGTCAATCTGCCGGGGGAATCCAATTCGGTGGTGACGATGCTGGACGGTCACCAGATGGCCCGCCAGGGACGCGCCGGCGCGGCGTTGGCCGCCGCGGCCATCGGCTCCTTTATCGCCGGCTGTTTCGGAACGCTGGTGCTGGCCGTCTTTGCGCAGCCGCTTACCGAGCTGGCTTTCCTGTTCGGCACGGCCGAGTATTTCTCACTGATGGTGCTCGGTCTGGCGGGCGCCGTGGTGCTGGCCTCGGGCTCGGTGGTGCGGGCCATTGCCATGATTATCGTCGGCATGCTGCTGGGCTGCGTGGGGATGGACGTCACCTCCGGCAACGCGCGTTTCTCGCTGGGTATTGCCGAACTGACCGACGGGATCGACTTTGTCGTCGTCGCCATGGGGGTATTTGGTTTTGGCGAGATTATCGCCAACTTGACCGGCGCGGCGACGGCGCAGGGGGATAATCGGCCCGGCGCCAAAATACGCGGCCTGATGCCCACCCGGCAGGATGTGCGGATGATGACGCCGGCCATTTTGCGCGGGACGCTGCTGGGCGCCATTCTGGGCGTGCTGCCCGGCGGCGGCGCGCTGCTTGCCGCTTTTGCCGCCTATACGCTGGAGAAAAAGGTTGGCGCGCGGCCGGGAGAAACGCCGTTCGGCGCGGGCAATATCCGCGGCGTCGCGGCGCCGGAGTCGGCCAACAACGCCGGCGCGCAAACCTCGTTCATACCTTTGCTGACGCTGGGCATCCCCTCCAACGCCGTAATGGCGCTGATGGTGGGCGCCATGGCCATTCACAGTATCCGCCCCGGACCGGAAGTGATGAAAACCAACCCGGAGCTGTTCTGGGGGCTGGTCGCCTCAATGTGGATCGGCAACGCCGTGCTGGTTATCCTCAATCTGCCCCTGGTGGGCATCTGGGCCAAACTGATCGCCGTGCCGTACCGCTGGCTGTTCCCGGCCATCGTGCTGTTCTGCTCGTTCGGGGTCTACACCACCAATAACAGCGTGTTTGACGTGTGGCTGCTCGGCGTATTCGGCGTGTTCGGCTTCATTATGCACCGGCTGGCGCTGGAGCCGACGCCGCTGCTGCTGGGCCTGATCCTGGGGCCACTGATGGAGGAGTATATGCTGCGGGCGCTGACGCTCTCCAACGGGCAATGGAGCGTGTTTGTCACCCGGCCGGTCTCCGCCGGCCTGCTGCTCGCGGCCCTGCTGCTGGTCGTGGTCACCATTATTCCCAATATCCGTAAAAAACGCCGCGCGGTGTTTGTTGATTAATCGCAGACAACCTTACCCGCGAAACGGCGTTCGACAAATAGTTCGGACAATGCCTGTGACGCGCTAACCACCCGCGGGAAGCCGACAGGAACGATCACCAGGTAGACGATCAAATAATTTTTATTGTTTACTTAGTTCTCCACATCCTGTATTGCCCCCAGAATCCTAACTCAGCGATATATTCTTGTGGCGTTCCATCAGCAATCAAATCTAGGGTTTTCCTCATCCCCATGCTAAGGACATTACATTCATTGCTTACCCGCAACTTATGTGGACCATTAGTTAGGTATGTGGTGACAAATTGATTCTGTCGTAAAAGGGCTACATCTCGATCGTCAATCGCCACCAAGAATTTACACATTCCGCCACTACCGCCACCTATAAATTGCTTGTTACGAGTCACTGTAACCTTTGTTTGTTGCTCGTTTCCATTTGGTGTCACCAACGTTTGATCAAATATTTTCTCTGCTGGGCCGTGTGGTCTTGCACACCCGGTCAAAACTATCGCACCGAGCAAAATGCCAAATATTTTTTTCATATATCCCTATCCTAAAGAAATTTCAGAACAATCCTAGCATAGGGAAAAGGCGAGACAACGAAAAACCCGCAGTTGCCATTGGTGCCGCCCGGGTGGCATCGATACGAGTGGGGCGCATCAAACTGATTGAACATGAATCTATTACCGGATTAAAGCCCGGCGGACACACTATCTCAAAGCATGTTGGGGAAGACAAAAGACGAACTGATTGTCAGACTCAAAAGCGCTAAAAATATGGCAAATTCCGCCAGTTCCTTTAGTAGTATCCAAGTTGCCGAAACATTACTGATGCGAATTCAATGGATGAAGCAATTGATGTCTATGTTTCCGATCTCAGTGAAATCGAACGCGACAGCCTAAAACAAGAAGTACTTAACTTTCTGGCTCTTGGGGATGACAAGATAAAATCAGAATTCAATATTCGCTATAAAAACGAATTCGCGCCGGAGGATGGTAAAGGTCTATTGCTGCAGGTGCTAAAAAGTATTCGCCGCAACCAGATCTGACTAAATAGCCTGAAAGAGTAAGATTAGCATCCTGGGCACTGAGGCGTGAAAGGCTCTCGCCGGCTTCTTTCAGCGTCGGCGATGATATTCAAGCTATGAGCTGAAAACGGTTTCTCCGCCCCCGCCGGTTGCACGCGTCCCGGCGGAGGCAGATGGTTCATACGAAAAACATCATTCAATATGTTCGCCATAAAGGCCAATCAGCCGGCGTACAACGCCGTTGGTCCAGCCAAAACCATCCTGAAGCGGGTATTCGCCTCCGCCGCCTTCGCGCGGGGTGCCGCCGACGATATGGTACTTTTCAATCAGCTTATGGTTCTGCCGGTAAAAAAGGTTCACCGTTTTTAGCCAGTTGCGGGCGATTTCATCGCCAAGCGCGTCGTTGCCGTACAGTTTAAAGCCCTGAATGGCCATCCATTGCAGCGGCGCCCAGCCGTTGGGATTATCCCATTGTTCACCGGTTTCATACTCGGTGGCCATGATCCCGCCGGGCGTGAGCAGGCGCGCGCGTACCGCTTCCGCCAGCCGGTCGGCCTGTTCGTGGGTGGCGAGTCCCACATAGAGCGGCACGATGCTGGCGGCGGAGAAGAGCGCCATCTGCTGGCGGTGCCAGTCATAGTCGCGAAAACATCCTTGCTCCTCATCCCACAGATAGCGGTTAACGGCCGTGCGGCGCGCTTCCGCCTTGTGGCGAAATAGCGTCTCCGTCTCTCTGTCTCCTTTCAAACCGGAGATATTGGCGATGGCGCCCTCCAGCTTGTAAAGAAACGCGTTGAGATCCACCGGGATAAACTGTGTGGTGCGAATACTGGCGAGACGATGCGCGTCGCGCAGCCAGCGCGACGAGTAGTCCCATCCCGACGCGGCCCCCGCGCGTAGATCCCGGTAAACCTCATTCGCCGGACGGGTGGAGTGTCGCGCGGTTTCCACATCCTCGCGCCAGGATTCGTCGCGCGGGGTGTCCCTGTCGTCCCAGTAGCGGTTAAGCAGCGCGCCGTCCGGCATCCGCACTACGTGGCGATAGGCCTGGTTCAGCGCCAGCGATTCGGCGCCGTCCATCCAGAATTCATACTCTAGCAGCAGATGCTCCAGATAACGGCGGGCGCCGCGCACGCCGTCTTCTTCAAACAGTTCCACCATCAGCGCGAACACCGGCGGCTGCGAGCGGCTGAGGTAATAGGTGCGATTTCCGTTGGGAATATGCCCGTAGGTTTCAATCATCCAGGCGAAATTATCCGCCATACAGCGCAGCAGGTCGTTGCGCCCGCTTTCCGCCAACCCCAGCATGGTGAAGTAGGAGTCCCAGTAGTAGGTTTCGCTGAAGCGGCCGCCCGGCACAATATAGGCCTGCGGCAGCGCCAGCAGCGACGACCAAGGAATATGGTCCTGAGGTTCGCGCGTCAGCACGACCCACAGATTATCGATATGCTCTTTAAGGGAGTGCTGCGGATTGGAGATATACTCGCTGTCATGGTTTTCCGGCAGCCAGAAATGCGCTTCGATAAACTGCCTCAGGTCAAAATCGGGTTTGTTTTTCACCCGGCGGTAGCGGATAAGAATATCCAGCGGATCCATTTTGGGCGCGCAGTCGGGGAAAGTCTTGCTATCCTCAAAAATACGCGAGGACTGTACGCGCTCGAATAACTCCAGATAGCGATCGGCGGGCGTTAGCGCATCGGACGGCGGCAGCCCTTCGATCATCTCCGGTTCCGGCTCCGCTTCGAGCATGTTATCCAGCGTTAGCTCGATGGGATCAAGCTCGTATTGGCGATTTTTGTCGATGTCGAACTCCACTGATTCAGCAACCGGTAATTTCGCATTGAACATGGGCTACAAACCTCCGCATGGCGTGGTGAAGATACGGGATGTTGTCCAGGGTTTCGCTATTAGTATAGCCATTCGTTTCATCACTTACAGCAAAAAGCGTGCTATCCATCACGTTTTTCTACCGCCGCCAAAGGCGGGTAAATCATATAACTCATTATTTATAAACATAAAAATAACGCCGTGCGCCTAAGCCGCTGCGCGGCAGTCCGGCGTATTTTTCCGGCAACGATTGATATACGGCCCCGGTCTACGGGGCGGGACAGGGAAGTGAGGAGGCTCGCCGCCGCCTGAAGCCAGGGCGGCGTTTATAAGGTTGGCGCCTGGGCGGCGGCGCCATACGCGGCGCTGCGCGGCTGGATGGCCCGCAGATCCTGCAAATAGCTATCACGCCAGTGCGCGATATCATTTTTGTGAAGCACCGCCATCATGTCGTTATAGCGGGAGATACGCTCGTCCAGCGGCATGGTCAGCGCTTTATCCAGCGCCGCCGCCACTTCATCGCGATCGTAGGGGTTGACGATGAGCGCGGCGGTCAGTTCATTGGCGGCGCCGGCGAATCGCGATAGTACCAGTACCCCCGGATCCTTAGGATCCTGCGCCGCCACATACTCTTTCGCCACCAGGTTCATGCCGTCGCGCAGCGGCGTGACCAGCCCGACATCCGTCAGACGAAATATTTTCATCAGCAGTCGGCGGTCGAAATGCTGGTTGAGATAGTAGAGCGGGGTGCTGTTCAAGGTGCCGTATTTGCCGTTAATCCGTCCGACTTCCATCTCCAACTGATGGCGAATATCCTGATAAGCCTGCACGTCGCCGCGCGAGGTCGGGGCGATTTGCGAATAGCGCACCTTGCCGCGATGCTGCGGGTAGTGCTCCAGCAGGGCCTCATAGGCAAGGAAGCGTTCCGGCAGCCCTTTGGAATAATCCAGCCGTTCGCAGGAGATAATATTCTGCGCATCGCCCAGTTCGCGTTTCATCGCGGCCATTTTGGGCGGCAGCGGGCCTTGCGCCATCTCCTTGATGCTGTCAGGCGCTATGCCTAACGGATAAACCTCCGTCATAAAGGTATTACCGAAAGCGCGATGGGTTTTCGCCCCGATCGGCTGCAGCGCGGTCAACTGCCCAAGGTTGTCAAGAAACGCCATGCGGTCGTTTTCCGTCTGGAAGCCGAGCAAGTCATATTCGCACAGCATTTTCAGCAGTTCCTGATGGGTGGGCAGCGCATTGAAAATTTCCGGCGTCGGGAAAGGAATATGCAGGAAGAAACCGATGCGGTTATTCACCCCTATTTTGCGCAACGCGGCGGCAAACGGCAGCAAATGATAGTCATGGATCCACAGGATATCGTCCGGCTTGATCAATGGCTGTAACCGTCTGGCCAATAGTTCATTAACCCGACAGTAGCCTTCCCAGGCTTCGCGCTGAAACTGCACCAGATCGATACGATAATGAAATGCCGGCCAGATGACGGTATTGGAAAACTGACAGTAATAGAGATCGTAATCGTTTTGATTAAGCGGAAGCGCGGCGTAAGTGATGCCGTCCACTTCCTGCAGGTTCAAATCGTCCTCGTCTTCACCGGATATTTCGCTTATCTCGCCGTTCCAGCCAAACCATAATCCTCCGGTGGCTTTCAATGCATCCAGAATACCGACGGCCAGTCCGCCGGCGCTGGACTTCGACTTATCGGGAATAGCGATACGATTAGATACGACAACCAGGCGACTCATAGCTTTAACTCCTTAGCGACGTTATCTTGCTTTCGTTGTAATAGTAATTGTTCAAGCCAGCGGTAAACGTCCGCTACCTGTCCGAGGCGGTAGCGGGCATGGCCTGAACCGTCTCCGACCTTAACGGAAATGCCCTGCATGGCATTCACTGCCAGAAATCCTTTCTCATCCGTCAGGTCGTCGCCAACAAAAACCGGAATGCGTCCGATGAAAGGGGCTTCCTGCATAAAGGCGTTAATCGCCGCGCCCTTATCGATTCCACGCGGCTTTATCTCCACCACGCATTTGCCGGGCTGTAGCGACAGTTGAGGAAAGCGCGCCACGGCGGACTCCGCCAATTCTACTACCTGCCGTTGATACGGCATCGCCTGGCGATAGTGCAGCGCGAAAGCCATGCCTTTGGCCTCCAGCAACGTGCCCGGCATGGCGGCCATCGCGGGCTCCAGCATTTGCCGCAGGGGTTCCGACACTTCCGCCGGCAGCGTGACGCGATGCAGGTTACCCGCGCCGTCGCGCCGTTCGGCGCCGTGTACCCCGGCCAGCGGCAGGCTGAGCGGCGCAATCAGTTTATCCAGCTGTTCGATGGGGCGGCCTGATATCAACGCCAGCGCGCCGTGACACGCCGCCGACAGCGCCTGCAAATTGGCGCGCACATCAGAAGGAATGGCAACGGCGTCCGGCTGCGGCCGAATCTCCGCCAGCGTGCCGTCCACGTCGAAAAAGAAGGCGTATCGCCCGCCGTTCAGTACGGGGAGGGGCGGGGTGTCGGTGGTGTTTTCCGTTGCAATGGTGGTCAAACCGATCCTCCTGTCTGCATGGTGTGGGGATCGCACTTAGTTACGCTGTAACCTATTGTGCGTTCTGCCGTTATAATGCCCTCTCGCGCGCCAGACAAGATCCCCGCGCCGCAATCGCGCGAGGCGTGTCTGATGTCACGGTGGAACAAGGAAAGCGCCGCATCAGGAACAACATAAACGCGCAGCGAATGGGCGGGATAAAACAGCATATTTTGAATGAATCTGTTGATGGAACGCTCTGTAATTGAATAAATATAATCCAATAATCACCACCGGATTGTTAACATCATTAACATTGAGTGTAGCCGCTGGCGGATATTTTTCCAGACCGGCGGCCGGACCTACCGCGGCGGTGAGGGTAGCAACAGCGGCGGGACGCTCGCGCTCAAGGCTTGTCAGAGGCGGGCAGAATATACTGCGTTGTAGGCAGACGGACGAGTAGTGAATGTAAGTACAGGATACGCATCGTTTCTATCATTGGCATAAAAGCAGTTAAGAAAGTCTTATAGAGATAATTGTTAGAAATATTATAAGAGTGGTAATTATATCAAATATGCCTTAAGGCAAACCTTACTGCTCATTGATGCTAAGCTAAAGGTGAAACCCAAGCCATATTCAAAATAATATATTCTGAATTGAGGCTAAGGTAGTGTATAATAAATCGGTATTAAAAAATTCTTTTAGATAGTATTTTTATCAATGGAATAAATAGATTTCTTATTTTATTCTGTTAAAGTATATCTGTTGTTTTTTATTTCTCATTAAGACGTTTTTTATAAGTATATAGAATATATATCCACAATAAAAAGAACATGTTTTTATATGCTCCTTGTCATTAAATCACATAATTAGATTAACAATCCCATCTGTAATATATAGTCTGTGTCATGCGCAAACCTATACGGAGGGTGCAGCTAATATGGATACCTTGAATGTTAATGATACCGATGTAATTGATATGGATTTATTTAATAGGCTGGAGTCGGAGGTCAGGTTTTACTGCCGGAAGTTTCCTGTTATTTTTAGAAAAGCAGAAGGATCATTACTTACTGATATTTATGGAAAAAAATATATAGATTTGGTTTGCGGATGTGGGAGTTTGAACTTTGGTCATAACAACCCATTTATAGTAAAAAGAATAATTGAACATCTGAAAAAACACGGCTTATTATTGAGTCTGGATTTACATACTATAGAAAAAGCTAAATTTATAAAAAAATTTGAAAATGTAGTAACTAATAAATTGAAAAGTAGATATAAATTTCAATTTGTAGGGCCTACAGGGACTAATGCAGTAGAAGCATCTTTAAAACTTGCAAGAAAAATAACTGGGCGGCGTAATATAATATCATTTACAAATGCATTTCATGGGATGAGTCAAGGTTCATTGGCGATAACCGGAAATAGGCAGAAAAGGTTTTCTGCTGGAGTGTCGTTTAATGATATTACTCGATGGCCTTATGATGGTTATAGGCAGCTGAGTGGAAACGAGTCACTTAATGTTCTGCAAGAAATGTTATCTGATCCGTCTTCTGGCGTAGACTTACCTGCTGCAATTATTTTAGAAACAGTTCAAGGGGAAGGTGGTTTGAATGTTGCAACAATTCCTTGGCTGAATGAGATAGGAAAGATCGCCAAGCAACATAAAGCTATTTTGATAGTTGATGAGATACAGACGGGCAGTGGAAGAACGGGACCATATTTCAGTTTTGAAAGAAGCAATATGGATCCGGATATCATTACGGTCGCAAAATCCGTAGGGGGAGGTCTTCCACTATCATTTGTTTTAATCAAACAAGAATATGATATTTGGTCGCCTGGTGAGCATAACGGAACATTTAGAGGCCCAAATATCTCATTTACTGCCGCTACCGCAGCTCTTGAATTATGGGAACGTGATGAATTTAAGAACCATGCTAGTCATTTATCTTATCATTTTACTGAGCGATTAAACCATATCGCTAATGCTCATGTTGATATTATACAAATGGTTTGTGGAATTAGTTTGATGCAGGGGCTTCGTCTAAAGAATCCAATATATAGTAATGTAATTCAAAAGAAGTTATTTGATGCTGGCATCTTAGTAGAGCTTTGTGGTTCTAATGATGAGGTCATAAAAATCATGCCTGCATTAAACATACCAATTCATCTCATTGATGAAGCACTAGATACTATTGAAATGGTGATAAATAATATTTCATATGATAAAAATTAGATAGGCATGTACTAAGCTTATAGAAATAGTACCGCAATTGTTATAGTGATAATTAAAAATAATTATTTCCATAGGAGTATGAATATGTCAGAAAAAACCATTAATTTTGAGAAGATGGCCGAAGAGGCTTGGGATGAAGCAGCGTTATTACATAGAGAAATTAAGCACGATGATTGGAAAATTTTACTTCAAAAGAAAGATACACTACCAATAGACGAAATATTGAAAAATAAGCTCATATCTCTTGGGCTAAAAGGTGCATCTATTGCTCAACTAAGCTGTAACAACGGTCGTGAGCTTTTATCTGTTAAAATGTTTGGGGCAAATAGGTGTGTAGGATTTGATATCTCAACAAATGTGTTAAAAGAAGCAGTTGATCTTGCTAAAGCATCAGGTCTTAAGTGCGAGTTTATTAAAGCGGATGCACAATTCTTACCTGTCGGATACGAAAATTATTTTGATATTGTCTTTGTTACTGCCGGTGCATTATGTTTCATACCAAATTTAAATTTATATATTTCACAAATAAAGAAAATACTTAAAAAAGATGGTGTTGCTGTTATATATGAATCACATCCGGTATTAAATATTTTCAAAATGGATAGAGATAGAGATGGAAGTGCATATATAGAATATGATTATTTTAATAATAAACCAATGTTACATGTCACTGGTATTGATTATTATAATAATACTACATATAAAGCTAAGGAAGTGTATTATTTTAATTATACGTTAGATGATATTTTAAATACCATAATTTCAACAGGATTGAAATTAATTGAATTTAAAGAGCTTCAATATGATCCTTCTCTCGCTTTCGGGATAAAATCATTCCCTCTAGGGAAACCTCCTATGGGGCTGCTCTTAACAATAGGAAGATGATAAATGAAAAAATTTTTTTGTACGTCATCAAATGTCGAAGGGCGTCATTTAATAAGTATGCAGAAACTCAGTAAGTTAGATATAATATCATTGTTAAAGCGTGCTAGAAATTTCAAAAACGGCAATGCAGTTATATCCAAAAATTTAAATATGACCTTAGCGTTGCTTTTCTTCCAACCAAGCACCAGAACAAGATTTAGCTTTGAAATTGCAGTTTTACGTTTAGGAGGAAAAACAATAGGTTTTGATACCCCAGAAGGAACTCGCGCGGGGAATAATTGGAATGAATACTTAGAAGATACGGCTCGTATTTTAAATGGATACGTAGATGGTGTCATAATCAGGCATCCAGAGGTTAACGCTATTTATAAGTATGCAGCGTTTTCCACTATCCCTGTCATTAATGCTGGTAATGGGTCGGGAAAAAATGCAGAACATCCTACGCAAGCTTTGTTGGATGTCTTTACTATTTTCGAAGAATTTAATACTTTAGATAATCTGAATATTATTATTGTAGGTGCCTTAAGTGTTCGTACAGTCCCCTCTTTTATTTTAGCATTTCGACATTTTCCTTCGACAACAATTAATATAGCTGTTTCATCTGAAAAAGAAATTAATCAAGATTTGTTGCATATGCTTGAAAGCAATAAGATAACTTATAAGTTCATTGTTAATGATGATGGCGCGTTAGGTGATATGGATGTTATCTATCATCATGGAATAATTGAGGATAGGTATTCTATAATACCGAAAAATTTTATTTTTAACCGGAAAAGGTTAAAAAATATCAGAAAAGGGTCAATAATATTGCATTCTCTTCCTCGAGCAGAGGAACTCGCATTTGATATTGACAGTATGCCTCAAGCTAGATATTTCCAACAAGCGCATAATGGTATCCCTATGAGAATGGCTATCATTTCCAATATATTCATAGATAGTAATCGCTCATGAAAAATTTGAGTGGAGTGTTAGAATGATTTTAGATCGTAAGAATATATATTTTTCATGCTTTGCCGTAATATTGGCAGTTATGGCGTTTTCTACTGCTCAGGGGCTGACATATCCACTGCTAAGTTCGATACTTGTGTTATCGGGCGCCTCTACAACACAAATAGCTATTAATGCGGCGTGTACTCCGTTGGGGATTGTTGTATCCTCTTTTTTTATAACTAAATATGCTATAGATTATAATAGAAAAGCCTTGATATGTTTATCCGTCTTTACTGTTATAGTTATTCTTTGGTTTATAGCTATAACCCCAGTTGGTTGGTTTTGGTCTCCACTTCGTTTTTTACTTGGAATAGCAATTAATGTCATATATGTTTTAAGTGAAATAACGATTTTACAGATTTCGCCGCCGTCGCATCGAGCCAGACTTATTGGGGCCTATACGGCTATTACAAATATAGGATATGCAATAGGACCGCTATTGTTATTAGTGTCGGGGAATGGGATTTATAAACCCATTCTGTTGCTCACTATTATTTTATTTTTTTCTCTTATCCCTATATATTTATCACAGATTCATTTGCATATGCAAAAAAATACCAGTACGGATGATACATCTTCATCATCCGTACTGGTATTTATAAGAACGTCATGGATACTCGTCTTATGCTACGCATCAACAACTCTTTTCGATAACGCTTTTATGTCGCTCCTACCGGTTTATGGTATTTCATTTGGTATGGATAGAGATATCATCTCGCTGATTTTATCATTGATTTTGATTGGCGGTGTTGTCATCCAACTTCCTTGTGGATTAGCATTGGATAAATGGCCAACATTTAACGTTACTCTTTGTATTATAATAACAGGTACGATCTGTTTTATAATTTTTAAGCCGCAATTGACCAAGGACTACTATAGCTATTTGGCTCCTGTGGCTTTGGGAGCTTCAGTATTTTCCCTCCAAACGATAGCGCTTAACGAATTAGGAGGCCGTTATGCAGGAAGGACTCTGGCAGCGGGTAATGCCGCATTTGCGATGATGTGGGGAGTTTCTGGAGTCATAGGTGTGCCTCTTTCCGGTTTTTTGATGGATAATTTAGGCGCGGAGAGTCTTATATGGGTGACTGGAACACTATTTTCATTTACTGCAATTTTATTTTTAATCTGGATAAAGCTAGTACCTATCAAAATCATAAAGACGGATAATAATTTTTGAGGATTCATATTATGAAAATTGGAATACAGAGAGAAGAGTCAATTTTCTTGGCCAAGGATGTAAGTTCTGGACGAGGGGTTTTTTCAAAGATAAATATTAAATCAGGCAGTGTGATTGAGGTATCATTAGCCGTCCCTATTCGCCCAGAGGAAGAGGGTTATATAGATAAAACAATTATATGGGACTACTATTTTTGGACAAAATCGCACTTACCAAATGAGGTTTCAAATGCGCATGTATTACTTGGTTTTGCATCTTTCTGCAATCATTCAATATCCCCCAATGCTACTATAATATGGAAAAAGGATGGTTTGGGTATATGGGGGATATTAAAAGCAATCAGTGATATTTATATTAATGAAGAGATTACAATTCATTATGCTAATATTGATGACTACGTTATGCGTGGTTTAATTTCTCATAAGCAAGCCTATGGTTATTAATAATGTGTTTAATTGTGATTTTGATGTTATTCCATTACTGATGTCAACTGCCTGAATTACTTTGTAAAGACATTTGGTGGTTGATATTAATCCATTTGGAATGAGTGAACCAAACAGTCTTCAAGTCAACTAAAAGCTCTATTATATTTAGTTGTTATAAATATGATAATTTTATACTTGAAATGATTATTAAATCCAGAAACATAAATATAATCAAATAGAAGACGCAATATAGTTGGTACATTCAGTTAAAACGTGTGGTTTCTTCACCTGTGGCATCGAGTATCTAGTCGCTGCAGTTTCTATATTCCATAGTGCTTCCATTATTCCTCTTTATACTGCTGTTTTGTGAGTACCAATTATGTATCGGATGTTATCGTTTCTAGTGACATGATCTCTGCGAGAATCGTATATCATTGTGGCAAATAGTGAGATTATTGGATTGATAGGTATAGTTTTTCATGAAGATGACCACATTGTCTTAACATAGTAACCATTAATTATCTACTTATGTTCAGTTTTTCTTTTATTAAAATAAATAAAACTCGTGGCGAGTAAATAAAAACCTTGCCAATTCTTTAATGCGTTGATTTTTAAATAAATCAGTTTTTTCTTGATCTATCGTAAGCCAAATACTCATATGCGTGGGCCAATAAAGGAATTTAGCATTGACTTGTTAAGTCAACTTTGGCTGTTTTACATAGGGTAAAAAAGTGGCAATAATAATTTTCATCTTCCTTATTGCTGGTATGGTTAAAGGCGTTATTGGTCTGGGGTTGCCTACTATTGCTATGGGATTATTAACTCTGGTGATGGCGCCAGCGACGGCGGCCGGATTATTAATCATACCGTCGCTGGCAACGAATATTTGGCAATTACTCATCGGTACGGATTTTTTTAGTCTGATAAAACGGTTTTGGACACTGCTGGCGGGGATTTTTGCCGGCACGTTGTTCAGTTTTTTGCCTGAGCTCACTTCTGTTTCCACATGGACCGGACCCGCATTGGGTATGGTATTGCTCGCATACGGTGTCTGGGGGCTGACGGCAAAAAAATTCCCCGATCCCGGGCGGTATGAAAAATGGCTTTCTCCGCTAGTGGGTTATATCACCGGCTGTATAACTGCGGCGACGGGGATCTTCGTTATCCCTGCCGTTCCCTATTTACAATCACTACGGCTAAATAAAAACGATCTTGTACAGGCGCTGGGACTGGCGTTCACCGCCTCCACGTTAGCATTGGCATTACAACTTGCTAAAGGTAGTGAACTTGAACGCATCGATTATTATTTGTCGGCCATCGCTTTAATACCCGCGGTGCTGGGGATGTATCTGGGGCAATATTTGCGCAAGTTTATCAGCGAGTCGTCATTTCGCCGCCTTTTTTTTATCGGGCTTATTATCCTTGGCGGTTATATGGCCATTAAATAATCACTGATGATTGTTTTTATACCCGGAAATAAAATCAACGAACGCCTTAACATAACCAGGAAGCTGGCTGAAACTCCGGGCACAAATAACGAGTTTACGGTTAGCCCAGCTTTCAGACAGGCGAATGATTTTACTGTTATGGTAAGCAGCATAGCGCTCGGCCGCATGCCTGGGGATCACGGCTATACCGACGCCATTATTTACCATCTGGGCAATGGCGTCGAATGTGGCCATACGTACTCGGTAATGGAGACGACGGCCCAGTTTTTTGGCATGCCCGTCAAGATGATCCTGGAGCGCGCTGCCCTCTGTTAAACCGATGAATTCGGCATCCACGATCGCCTCAAAGGAGATGCTTTCCTGATTCTGCCACCGGCCGTCGGCCGGGGTCAGCACGACTAATTCATCATCGCGAAATGGCAGGGATGCAAGGTCGTTCAAGTGGATGGAATCGGCCACTATACCTAAATTTGCCGTCTGGTTTTTAATTGCGGCGACAATCTCATAACTGAGCATTTCTTTGACGGAGACGGTGATGTTCGGTTTGCTCAGTAAATATGGACCCAGCACTTCGGGTAGAAACTCACTTTGCGCCGAAGAGTTGCACAACACATTAATATGTCCGCGCAGCCCTTGACCATATTGATGCATCTCACTGCGCATATGTTCGATCTGGTGCAACACGATATTGGCATGATTAACCAGCGAATAGCCGGCGTTGGTCAGTTTAACGCCGGCCTTTGAACGGCTGAGCAAGGGTACGCCAAGCTCGCTTTCCATACCCCGGATACGTTCGCTGGCCGATTGCAATGTAATATGGGACAGGGCCGCGCCACCGGTGATGCTGCCTGCTTTATAAACATTCAGGAAGAGTCGTAAATCGACAAGATCGAATCTCACGCTTTGTTTGCTCCTCTCCGGTTGCACCTGCGCCCTTGACGATATCATTGGTTATTTCAAACAGATATCCTTTCTTCTTCTCTATTAGGGATCATACTTACCAAATTAGTCAGATCCTAACGAGGAATAAAGATGGGCTTTCTTGGGTGGACCGCCGCAACTGGCGGTTTGCTGCTGCTGATGTCGCTGGCGTCGGGCTGGATCAAGCGCGGCCCGATAACGGTGTTCGCCATCTATCTGCTGGCGGGCGTATTATGCGGGCCATGGGTGTTAAATCTGCTGCGGGTGGACATCGCGCTTCATGCCGAACTGACAAAAAATATCACTGAAATCGCCATGGCCGCTTCGTTGTTTATTACCGGCCTCAAACTAAGGGTGCCGCTAAAAAGCCAGGGTTGGCGCATCGGTCTGCGGCTCGCGTTTCCCGGTATGCTGCTGACGGTCGCCGGAGTGATGCTGGCGGCGCACTTTCTTGCCGGATTCAACTGGCCGCTCTCGTTGGCGTTTGGGGCTATTGTCGCGCCTACCGACCCGGTACTGGCCAGCTTAATCTCGGTCAACGATGCCAGCGATAATGACAATCTGCGCGTCTCACTCTCCAGCGAGGCGGGAATGAATGACGGCAGCGCCCTGCCGCTGCTGATGCTGGCGGTTATGCTGTTGACCACGCAGGGCGGGGTAACGCTGGCGTCGTTCGGCCACTGGGCGCTGGTGGACGTGTTATGGGCCATCACCGCCGGGGTGGGAATCGGCTTGGTCATGGGGCGCTTTGTCGGCCAGTACGCTACGCATCTGCGGCATACCTATCAGGACGTTGCGCCGAACGACTTTCTGGCGCTGGCGCTGATAGCCCTGAGCTATGCCGCTGCGCAGGCGCTGGATGCGTCAGGCTTTCTTGCGGCGTTTGCTGCCGGCGTCGGGCTGCGCCGGGCGGAAATGCGCGTAATCAATCGCCAGCCGGCCGATCAATTTTCCGACGGCGATAACCGTCCTCCCGCAGAGGTGCTGGTCAATCCCCATATACGCCACGAACCGGGCGAGTCCAATCCCACCAGTTCAGTTGGGTTAGTGGTGGGGGATGCCCTGTCGTTTGGCGATATGGTGGAAAGGGTGTTCGCGGCGGGCATTATTATCGTGCTGGGCATCACGCTGGCTCAACACTGGGATCCGGCTGGTTTGCTGATGGCGGCTTTGCTGTTTGTGATTATCCGGCCGCTGTCGGTATGGATTGCCACTGCCGGGATGAAGGTTCAGCGTGAACAGCGCCTTGTGCTGGGGTGGCTGGGAATTCGGGGAATAGGCAGCATTAACTACATCGCCTGGGGCTATACCCATGGACTGGCCGGCGACGAGGTAACCAGAATGGCCGATATGGCCTTTACGCTGATAGTCGCCAGCGTAGTGGTCCACGGTATGTCGGTGACGCCGCTGCTTAACTGGCGGCAGGCCAATATTGCCGCCAGCGCGCACGATAAAGACTGACCGGCAACCGTTCGCTGTCGCCTGAATCGACCGCGCCGGCAACCAGATTTCGCGGCGGGGCGATCACCTTGGCGCCGCCGCTGGTCATCACCGCCGAGCAGGTCAGCAAAGTGAGCCGTGCCGTCTATGACGTAGTGGCGCACGTCGAGAAAGCGGCGAGTCGGCGCTAATAAGACATATATTCAAAATGAATATGTAAAAATATCATTATTACGATATTACCCGCTGGGTATACTCCCATGATGCCTGCGATAACGCAGGCATCTCACTCCTTTTGGGGAATATCGTATGCGCTACCTGATTAATAAATTTTATCAAAAAACATCTCGTGCTCTGTTACTGGCCGCTACGGCGGCAGTGGCGATCGGCGGCGCGGCGGCACCACTGAATGCCGCATGGGCGGCAGATAAAACCACCATTAAAGTCGGCATTATCAGCGGCGAAGATGAGGACGTATGGCGCGAAGTGGTCAAGCAGGCGGCGGCAAAAGGGCTGACGGTAATCCCGGTGGTATTCAATGACTATAATCAGCCAAATGAAGCGCTGCAGAATGGCGAAGTGGATGCCAACGCCTTCCAGCATCAACCCTTTCTCGATAACCAAATCAAAGTGAACCACTACGATATCGTACGCGTCGGCGATACCGCGGTCTGGCCGATCGGCCTCTACTCGAAAAAAGTGAAATCCGCCGCTGAACTGAAGGAAGGGGCGGTAGTCGGCGTGCCTAACGATCCGGCTAACGAAGCGCGCGGCCTGCTTCTGCTGCAGCAGGAAGGCGTTATCAAACTGAAACCAGGCTCCGGAATTTTCGCCACCATCGCGGACGTGACCGAGAACCCGCGTAAG
Source organism: Brenneria corticis (assembly GCF_003115855.1). Lineage (GTDB taxonomy): Bacteria > Pseudomonadota > Gammaproteobacteria > Enterobacterales > Enterobacteriaceae > Brenneria > Brenneria corticis. Next base: position 161,396 of record NZ_KZ819077.1, on the reverse strand, counting down.
CTGAAAATCAAAGAGCTGGATTCCGGCATTATAGGCCGCTCGGTTCCCGACCTTGATGCCGCCATCGTCAATACCGACTGGGCGCTGAAAAGCGGTCTGACCACCGAAGATCGCATCGCGCAGGAGCCGGTGAAAAACAATCCGTATAACAATTTCATCGCGGTGAAAAAAGAGAACGCCGATGCGCCATGGGTGAAAACGCTGGTCGGTTCTTACCAGAATGACGCGGTGAAAAAAGTATTTGATCAGGTTTATAAAGGCACCGGCATATCAGCCTGGTAAGGATAGCCGGGCATGAGCGCAATTTTTGAATCCACGGCGCCTTTCGGCGTCGGCGCTGACCCGTCCTCCGGCGGAAACCAGGCGCCGGAAGGCGCCTTTCCCGACGGGGACGACGGGTCGGAACCCTTGCGGGACGTGGTGCGTTTGCATCAGGTCAGCCGGCGCTTCGGTAATACCCTGGCGCTGAAATCCGTCTCGCTGACGGTAAAAAAAGGCGAGATACTGGGCATTATCGGCCGCAGCGGGGCGGGGAAATCCACCCTGATCCGCTGTCTCAACGGACTGGAAAAGCCGGATGAGGGGACTATCGAAATCGAAGGGCGGGCGATTACCGCGCTGAGCGAGAAAGCGTTGCAGTCGGTGCGCAGCCGCGTCGGCATGGTGTTTCAGCATTTTAACCTGCTGTCGGCGAAGACGGTTGAGCAGAATATCGCGCTGCCGCTGAAAATTGCCGGTTACGACAAAGCCCGGCGCCGGAAAAGGGTGGCGGAACTGCTGGCGCTGGTCGGCCTTGAAGATAAAGCCGGGGCTTATCCCGCCGAGCTGTCCGGCGGACAAAAACAGCGCGTCGGTATTGCCCGGGCGCTGGCCGCCAGCCCGGCGCTGTTGCTGTGCGATGAGGCCACCTCGGCGCTGGATCCTGAGACCACGCGCGCCATTCTGGCGCTGCTGAAATCCCTCAATCAAAAGCTGGGCATCACCATCTTGTTGATCACTCATGAAATGGAAGTGATCAAAACCGTTGCTCACCGGGTGGCGGTGATTGATGGCGGTGAAATTGTCGAGCAGGGATCGGTATGGCAGGTGTTTGCCCATCCGCAGTCGGCGCTGACGCGCATCCTGCTGCGCGGATTGTTGCCCCAGTTGCCGGAAGGTTTGGCCGCACGCCTGTCGCCGCAGCCTCAGGGGGAGGCCATCTACAGCGTGCAGTATGCCGGCCAGGAGCGGCAGGGTGAAATCCTGACGCGTATGGCGCAGGCGCTGCCCGGCAAGTTTCGCCTGATCCAGGGGGGCGTCGACCATATTCAGCATTATGCCGTGGTCCGTTTCTTCTTTTCGCTGCCGGTCGATGACCCGGCGTCTCAACAACAGGTTCTTGCCTGGTTGCAGCGGCAGCAGGCTCAGGTGGAGTTAAGCGGCTATGTCTCCGGTAATGATTGATCTCTTGCTTAATGCAATTCAGGAAACGCTGATTATGACCTCGGTGTCCGGGCTTATCTCACTGATAGCAGGACTGCCGCTGGGGCTGATTTTGGTGATGACCAGCGCCGGGGGCGTGGCGGAAAACCGCTGGATTAACCGTTCGCTGGGAATGGTAATTAACGGCTTTCGTTCGCTGCCGTTTATTATTCTGCTGGTGGCGCTGATCCCGCTGACGCGTTTTCTGGTGGGCACCTCGCTGGGGACCTGGGCGGCGATTGTGCCGCTTTCCATCACCGCCACGCCCTATTTCGCCCGGGTCGCCGAAGTGTCGCTGCGCGATGTCGATCGCGGATTGATTGATGCGGTGCGGGCCATGGGCGCCGGCAAACTGCGCATTGTCTGGGATGTGCTGATCCCGGAGGCGCTGCCGGGGATCCTGTCCGGGTTTGTGGTAACGCTGGTGGCGCTGATCGGCGCTTCGGCGATGGCGGGCGCCATCGGCGCAGGCGGCCTGGGAGATCTGGCGATTCGCTACGGTTATCAGCGCTTTGAAACCACGGTGATGGTGGCGGTGATTGCCGTACTTATCGTGCTGGTAAGCGGCATTCAATGGCTGGGCGACCGGTTGGTTGCCCGGGTGGATAAGCGCCATTAAATACCATCATTCTGCTGATCGTCTCGCAGTGGCTGCAATATGCCCGTCTCGTACGAGGCTCGGTGCTGACGCTTCGCGAACGTGAGTTCATTCTGTCGGCGCGTGCGATTGGAGTGAAAGACTGGCGCATTATCCTCCTCCAACATCTGCTGCCGAATCTGGTCGGTCCGGTGATCGTGCTGATGACGCTTAACATCGCCAACAATATCCTGCTGGAAAGCAGCCTGACCTTCCTCGGTCTTGGCGTCGATCCGACCATTCCGAGCTGGGGGGGCATGCTGGCCGACGGCCGAACTTATCGCAGACCGCTTGGTGGGTCAGCGTATTTCCAGGGCTTGCCATCCTGCTTACGGTGCTCGGTCTCAACCTGCTGGGAGACTGGCTGCGGGATGATCTCGATCCAACCGGCAGAACCTCAAGGTAATTGGACATGACTTCGATTTTCGAGAAATCCTTCAAGCGCAGCCTCGATCGGCTGATTGAGCGCGCGGTTCCCGGCCACGCCTTCGAGGCCTGGACGTTCGATGACGCAAAGAGCCGCCGTATTGCAGAGCGGCAACTGCATGCCAAGGGCGTCGCCGCGCGTATTCGCAGTGCCTACAAACCGCTGCTTTTCGTTTTTCTGGAAGAGATCGACCTTGACGGCGTCACGGCGATCCGGGTGCGTTATCCGGTGCATAAGCATGCGCCGGCGAACCGGTTTCGGTTGGAAGCCTATCCACTCGCCGCTCTGGTTGGTGACCGGGCGATCGAGTTTATTGCTCGCGAGGATGGCGCATTTTTCTACGATGTGGCGCTTACGCGACACGGAAAGAGCGAAACATTCAAGGTATTGGCGCCGAATCGTGTTCACTCCGATATCGTCGACGAAATCAATGTATCGCCGTGCGGCTGGCTCAGGCTTGCCGGCGAGGAAACGGGCGAGAGGGTAGAGACGGATTACGAGTGCCTTTTCAACGACGTAGTCCAGGCTATCGCCGGCCATGACTGGGGAAACGACGAGCCCTATTTCGAGGAACTTAACGTCCGCGTGGCGCACCCGGCCGGGGACTTCCCGCTTGCCGTCGGCGATGAGGTTGTCAGCCTTCGTGAGGGGCTGCACGAGGATTTCTATTTCTCGCTGCTGGAATTTTTTCAGAAGAAATCAGGCAGGCCCCTTGGAGACCGCGGTTTGAAGCCCGGCCAAATCGTTCCGGAAATCGTTAAAAGCGAGGGGGAAGTGTCGGCTCGGGTCGAAATCCGACCGCTAACAACCACCTTTTTCGATGGCGCGGCCCAGACGATCGATAAGGCGGTTGAACCGCCTGCTGCGCGGCAGATCGCTCAGCTACTCTCCGAGATCGGGGGGGAGGCGTTCCACGCCTGGTCACGATCGGGCCGGATGCTGACGGCCCGCTATATCGCCGGCAGCGACGCGGCGGTCATGATTAGCGGGGGCCAGCATCCGAACGAAACAACCGGCATCGTGGGTGCAATCCGCGCCGCGCGCAAATTGGCGGCAAGACGCAACGCGCATTTCACTATTTCGCCGCTTGAGAATCCGGATGGATATGCGCTCCAGCGGCGCCTGTGCGTCGACAATCCGCGTCATATGCACCATGCCGCCCGTTATACGGCTCTCGGCGACGATTTGGAGTACCGCACCCGCGAGAATGCCGGCGCCTATCTCAACGAGAAGGAAATACGTCTAAAGGCGCAGGAATTGAGCGGGGCGAAGTTGCATGTCAATCTGCACGGCTATCCCTCGCATGAATGGACGCGTCCGCTGTCAGGCTATGTGCCGCGCAATTTCGCCATGTGGACACTGCCCAAGGGGTTCTTTTTGATGGTTCGACACCACAAGGGCTGGGAAGAGCAGGCTGTAACGCTGCTGGACCGCTTGACGCGCCATCTGAGCAGGATACCCGGCCTTCTCGACTACAATAATCGGCAGATTGCACTTTACGAAATCCATGCCGGCGAAACCGGCTTCCAAATCATCAACGGATTCCCCTGCTTGTTCTCCGTGGATGACCGGCATACCGTACCAATAACGCTGATCACCGAGTATCCGGACGAAACGATCTACGGCGAGGATTTTATCGCCGGTCATACCGCACAGATGGAAACCGTCGTGGCCGCCTATGATATATGGCAGACTCTGCGGCCGAATATTTCTTGAAGGAGTCGCTGAATAATCATTTGCTTATCGCCATGTAAAACTTCATTTAACGACGTTATACTGGATAAAAAATCAGTATAGGGGGTTAATTGGCCAGACGTCATACCGCGCCAAGGCTGGAGTTTGAAGCGGCGGCTATTTATCAATACCCGGAGCACCTGCGCCAATGGCTTGATGGTTTACCTTCTTTGCCTGGGGTTTATCTGTTCCACGGCGAGTGTGAAACCATGCCGCTCTACATTGGCAAAAGCGTGAATATTCGCAGCCGGGTGCTTTCGCATTTACGCACCCCGGATGAGGCAGCCATGCTGCGCCAGGCGAGGCGTATCACCTTCATCAGGACCGCCGGAGAAATAGGGGCGTTGTTGCTGGAAGCGCAATTGATTAAAAAGCTGCAACCGCTATTTAATAAACGCCTGCGCCGCAACAAGCAGCTTTGCGCATTGCAGCTTAACGGTGACAAGCCTAAAGTGGTTTACGCCAAAGAGGTGGATTTTGACCGAAAACCGGGTTTATTTGGGCTTTTCGCCAACCGGCGGGCGGCGTTGCAGGCGCTGCAATCCATCGCCGATCAATATCAACTCTGCTATGGGTTATTAGGACTTGAACCATTGAGTCGGGGACGCCCATGCTTTCGTTCGGCGCTGAAGCGTTGCGCCGGCGCCTGCTGCGGCAAAGAAAGCCCGGCCGCTCATCATCAGCGCCTGGTGTCGGCGCTGGAGCATAGCCGAGTGGTGTGCTGGCAGTGGAACGGTCCGATCGCTCTGCGAGAGCAGGGCCCTGATATGGCGCAGTATCATATTATTCACCACTGGCTATGGCTTGGCGCCGTAGACAGCCTGGATAAGGCGGGAGCGTTAATGGTTGCCGCGCCGGGCTTCGACAGCGATGGCTATAAAATCCTCTGTAAGCCCGTCATTAGCGGGGAGTACGAGATTATCGATCTTGGCGTCAGCCCGCTCTTTCAGGACTAAAAGCCGTTCTGAGGGCATTAATAAAACACCTGATTTTGACCGTCTGTTTCCTCGCGGCCGGAACAAGGACGTGCATTGGCCGCGACGGGCCTTCATAGCCGGGGAGAATCCGGATCAGATGCCCTTTACTGATTTCATCGTTCAGTACCGTTTCAGGGCCAAGGGTCACGCCGTACCCTTCAAGCGCCGCATGCATAAGCGCTTTCCAGTCATTCGCTCTGAATCTTCCTTCGGGTCTGACTTCTTCTTTTCTGCCGTCTTTCTGAAAAATCCACCGGCAGGGCATGGATGCCGACCAGTGCCCATAAACCAGACAGGCATGACGATGGAGATCTGCCGGCACCCGTGGCAGACCGTGCCGTTCAATATACGACGGCGAAGCGCATGCGATCAGCCTGTAGGGCGTCAGCGGCCATGCCGCCATTGAACTGTCGGCCAGTTCCCCAATACGGATGATGACTTCAAAATCTTCTTCAATTGGATTAACGATACGATCGCTCAATGTCAGTTCAACCTGAACTTCCGGATAAGAACCAAGGTAACGCGTGATAAAGGGAGAAAGTACGTACGATCCAAAGGTCACGGGCGCATTTACCCTGATGATGCCAGACGGAGTGGCCTTCATATTAAGAACAACCGCATCCGCCTCTTCCGCTTCCGTGAGCACAACCCGGCACCGTTCATAATAGCTGCGTCCGATATCGGTCAGATTCTGCCGCCGCGTTGTGCGGTTAATCAGGAGGGTGCCAAGGTGGGATTCAAGTGCCGCCACATGCTTGGCGACCATTTGCGGCGACATGCCTAACGCGTCCGCCACTGCTGCGAACGACCCCAGCTCCGCGGCTTTCACGAAAATTTTCATGCTGGTCAGCTTATCCATGATTCCCTCCTGTTAGTTGTTTTTAAAACTACAATAATACGATTTATCTTTATCTGAGAGGGAATAATATTAACTTCTCATTGGTACAACGCAGAGGGAGTAAAAATGAAGATAGGCATCATTGGCGCGGGATTTGTCGGCAGAGCCGTCGCCACGCTCGCCATTAACGCAGGGCGTCAGGTCATGCTGAGTAATTCGCGCGGACCTCAGACGCTTTTCAGTCTGCGCTCCATGGTCGGCTGTGACACCGGTACGGCAACCGAAGCCGCCAGATTTGGCGATATCGTCATCATTGCGGTTCCCCTGTCCGCTATTCACACTCTTCCGGCTGATGAGCTCAGGGGAAAACGGGTCATTGACGCCGTTAACTACTATCCCGAACGGGATGGCAACGTGGATATACTGGAGTCCCGGCAGACAACGACCAGTGAACTTCTGGCCGGTTACTTACCCGACGCTAAAATTACCAAAGCATTTAATGCCATCCCCATGACGCAGCTTGAAAGCGATGGGCTCCCTGCGGGTACGCCGGGCAGACGCGCATTGCCGCTTGCAGGCGACGATGAAGAAGGTAAGAAGCTTGCCGCAGCGCTTTACGAATCATTTGGTTTTGATGCCGTCGACGCCGGTCCTCTTGCCGAGGGATGGCGTTTTGAAAGGGGAATGCCTTCCTACTGCGTCCGCATGACTAAAGATGAGCTTGAGGCTGCGCTTTTGGCAGCACAAAGGAACTGATGCTTACGGTTACCGCTTTGGAAATCGAGAGCTTATCTCCACCTCCGACCATTACAAGGCCAGGGCGACCGCGCGTTAATACAGATTTTGTTCCTGAATCAGTCAGATACCGTGGAAAATGATGAAAAAAACCACGGCATGGATAGAAGCGCAGCAATTGCACGCCATTCAGAACAAATTTGCGTTTTTCTCCTTGCCAGCCGTGATATAGCCCGTTAATATTCGTCCCGCTGTCGCCCTGACAGCGCGGCGTTAATGCCGTCAGTATCACAATGCGTTCTTAGCTCAGTTGGTTAGAGCACCACCTTGACATGGTGGGGGTCGATGGTTCGAGTCCATTAGAACGCACCATTTCTTGTTCCATAGATGTCCAGTGACGTCTATCTTTCGTTGAAAAGCCGGGCGGGAAGCTTCAAGCGATTTCGGTGGTTTTTCCTGCGGGGACTTCGGCGACCATTACCGACCGTGCGTAGCGCGCGGGGGCAAAGCCCAGCGTGGCGGGTGAATCCGTGGAGTGCAAGTGATCTGGCCTGCGAGCGCAACCGCGTTGTGGACTCCGGTGGCCTTAACCAGTCCGTATCAGCGCGCGGCGCGCAGCAGGATTTTTTCCGCGGGCTGCCGCTGGAGCCAGCGAATACGGGTGACCATCATGATCGCCGCCGCGGTCAGGCCGATAATAAATCCCCACCAAAAGCCCGCCGGTCCCATCATGGGCACTATATAATCGGTTAGCGCCAGCAGGTAGCCGCTCGGCAGCCCCAGTATCCAATAGGCGGTAAAGGTTATGTAAAAGATCGAGCGGGTGTCTTTATAGCCGCGCAGTACGCCGCTGCCGATAACCTGAATCGCATCGGATATTTGATAAACGGCGGCCAGCAGCATCAACTGCGACGCCATCGCCACCACCGCCGGCTCCTGGTTGTAAAGCAAGGCGATGGGCTCGCGCAGCAGCGTAGTGAAAATTGCGGTGCAGAACGCCAGTACCACGCCGGTCAGCAGTCCCGTATACGATGATATGCGGGCATTATCCACCGAGCCTTCTCCCAGTCGGTGGCCGACGCGTATTGTCGTCGCGATACCCACGGAAAGCGGCAGAACGAACATCAGGGAGCTGAAGTTAAGCGCGATCTGATGACCGGCGACGTCCACCACGCCGAGCGGTAAAACCAGCAGCGCGACGATGGCGAATAAAGTCACTTCAAAGAGCAGCGCCAGCGCAATGGGCAGGCCGAGATTAAACAGGCGCTTCAGCGTGTGCCAGTCCGGTGTGAATCGCTGCGTCGACCTGATATCGCGCAGCCAGACCGCGCGCTTGGTGTAGGCCGCCATCAGCAACAGCATGATCCAGTATACGGACGCCGTCGCCACGCCGCAGCCCACCCCGCCCAGTTCCGGCATACCGAACTTGCCGTGGATGAAAATATAGTTAATGGGGATGTTAATCAGCAAGCCGATAAAACCGATAATCATGCCCGGCAGGGTTTTCGACAGGCCCTCGGACTGGCAGCGTAAAACCTGATAGAACAGGTAGCCAGGCACGCCCCACAGCAGGGCGTGTAAATAGCCGATGGCTTTTTCAACCAGTTCAGGCGAATCATTGTTCATCAGGCGGATAATGTGCTGCCCCTGATAAAGCGCCAGCATGGTCAACAGGGAAACCACCAGCGCCAGAAAGAAGGATTGTCTAACCTGATGCGCGATACGATCGCGGCGGCCGGAACCATTTAACTGGGCAACTACCGGCGTCAGCGCCAGCAATAATCCGTGACCGAACAGGATGGCGGGCAGCCAGATGGAGGTGCCCACGGCAACCGCCGCCATATCGGTCGCGCTGTAGGCGCCGGCCATAATGGTATCAACCACACCCATGGATGTCTGAGACACTTGCGCAATGATGACAGGAACCGCGAGCGCCAATAACTTACGCGTTTCAGACAGGTACTTCTGCACAAACACCTTCCTTGAATTGACCAACCGGATAGCGGGATAATTAAACCTGGATAAAAACAATGGTATTGCCGATAGAGATAAGGTTGATATTGTAGCGACTCGCCGGAAGTAAACCAGCTTGGCCGGCGAAAAATTAGCGGCGGACGACACTGCGGTTAATATGCCCGGCGATGATTGGCAATGCGGTTTGGTTTTCAGCTTCATTTGGGGCACACTGCGTGATAGCGATCTATTTCAACCAGCGATGCGCGCGTCGGCGGTATCGCCCGGCAGTTACTCCTATTCCTTTATATCGTTTTAAGAGGCAAGCCTGATGTTTACCGGTATTGTTCAAGGCACCGCGACGGTGGTGTCCATCGATGAAAAAGCAAATTTTCGTACCCATGTGGTGCAACTTCCGCCCGAATTACTGCCGGGATTGGTTCCCGGCGCGTCGGTGGCCAATAACGGCTGCTGTTTGACGGTAACCTCGGTGGAGGGCGACCGCGTCAGTTTTGATTTGATGAAAGAAACTCTGCGGCTGACCAATCTGGGGGATATTACCCCAGGCGATATCGTCAACCTGGAGCGGGCGGCGAAATATGGCGACGAGATCGGCGGGCATATTATGTCCGGTCATATTATCTGTACGGCGGAAGTGGTGAAAATTCTGGTTTCAGAAAATAACCATCAGATTTGGTTCCGCCTGGCGGACGAATCGCTGATGAAGTATGTGCTGCATAAAGGGTTTATCGGCATTGACGGGATCAGCCTGACGGTTGGCGAAGTTACCCGCAACCGCTTCTGCGTGCATTTGATTCCCGAGACGCTGCACCGCACCACGCTGGGACAGCGGCGCCTGGGGCAGCGGGTGAATATCGAAATTGATCCGCAGACACAGGCGGTGGTAGATACGGTGGAACGGGTTTTGGCCGGCCGACAGGCGTCCGAGCTGCTGCCCGAGGCGTAACGCGTGAATCCGCACCCCTGCCGGTTGGATAAGCGTTCCGGCTTGCGGGGTGCGGTTTGCTATTTTAGCGCGGAACCCGTACGCCGCCTTCGATGCCGTTGATGCTGAACAGTACTTGCCACAGCTGGATATTGCGGGCACGAAACGCGCCGGCGCAGGCATTAAGGTAGTAGCTGAACATACGGCGGAATCGCGCGGAATAGCGATCGGAAATTTCCGGCCAATGCTGCTGAAAACGCTGGTGCCAGGCCATCAGGGTGCGATCGTAATCGGCGCCGAAGTTATGCCAGTCTTCCATCAGCATATAGGGTTCGCTGGCATGGGCGATATGTTGTACGGAAGGAATGCAGCCGTTGGGGAAAATATATTTATTAATCCACGGGTCGACTTCGGAGTTGGTTTTTTTGGCGCCGATGGTGTGCAGTAAAAATAACCCGTCCGGCTTAAGATTTTTACTGACCACCCGGAAATAGGTGTCGTAGTTGCGCGGTCCGACGTGCTCGAACATGCCCACCGAAACCACCCGATCGAATTGCATATCCAGATCGCGATAGTCCTGCAGCAAAATCGTGACGTCCAGATCCTCGCAGCGCTGCTGGGCTAATTTTTGCTGTTCTTTGGAAATAGTGACGCCGCAAACGGAGACGCCGTAGCGGCGCGCGGCGAATTCCGCCAGTCCGCCCCAGCCGCAGCCGATATCCAGCAGCGTCATTCCTGGCTGAAGCTGCAGCTTTTCGCAGATCATCTCCAGTTTGTCTTCCTGCGCCTGCTCCAGGGTGGATGCCTGTTTCCAGTAGCCGCAGGAGTACTGCATATAGGGATCCAGCATCAGCGAAAACAAGTCGTTACCCAGATCGTAGTGCGCTTCGCCGACTATCCAGGCGCGTTTTTTGGATTGCAGATTCATCAGCCGTGCGGCGGCGACGCGCAAAATATCTTTCAGGTGGTGAGGTATTTTTTCTTCCAGTCCGGCGCGTAGTATGCGATGGAAAAAAACGTCCAGCCGCTCACATTCCCACCAGCCATCCATATAGCTTTCACCCAATCCCAATGATCCTTCACGCAATACGCGTTTAAAAAAATCAGGATTCTTGACCTTGATATCAAAAGGGCGGGAACCGTTGATTTTGACATCGGCCATGTCCAGCATTTCACGCACAATCTGGAACCAGGACGTATGATGACGGCCCAGTTCCTCGACATCCTCTACACATGATGAACTCATAACTTCTCCCTACCTTGCTGCTCGCGAAGTACCCGCAAGGAAAGCATAGACAATTATTACCTTTTAAGCGGTGTATCGGTGGGATCACCCATCGTCTACCCTCCGGATATCAGAGGAAAATGAAGAGAAAAAAGCCGGTACGCAAACACGTAGAGGCACTTATCCTTAAGATAAATACGCAAACTCCCTATGCGCTTAACACTCAAAGGATAGTGAATTAAAAATAAATTATGATTGTTGTGCTAAAAACTGCTGATCAGTTTATGACTGCTTCGGCCAAGGTACAAGTATAAATTGGCCGAAGCATTGCCGGCGTGGCGCGCGTTTCCGTTCTCAGGAGTAACGTCGGTAATCGCGGAATGGGCCGTCGGCCACGGAACGACGTTCGATAAGGGTAGGGCGTACCTCTATGGTCTGCGCGTCTTCCCGCTTGCTGGTGATGCGGTCCAGCAACATGGCGAAAGCCGATTGCCCCAGCCGTTCTTTGGGCTGATGGATGGTGGTCAGCGCCGGGGTGAAAAAGCGGGAATGGCGGATATTGTCGTATCCGATAACCGAAATATCCAGGGGAACGCGCAGCCCCAGCTCGTCGGCGGCGCAGATTGCCCCCATGGCCATAATATCTCCGCCGCAGAACACCGCCGTCGGCCGGTGTTTTTGCGCCAGAATCTGATGCATCGCCTTATAGCCGGATTCAGGCTCGAAATCTCCCTGTACGATCCATTCATCGTGAATCTGAATATTGGCGTCTTTCAGCGCTTTTAAAAATCCCAGATAGCGCCCGCTGCCGGTATTCCGTTCCTGAATGCCGGGAATGGCGCCGATATCCCGATGACCGCGCTCTATAAGGTAGCGGCCCGCCATATAGCCGCCCTCAAAGGCGTTATCAATAATGGTATCGGTAAAATCGCTGTGGGCCTGCCCCCAGTCCATAACCACCATCGGAATGTTGCGATAGTCTTTCAGCATGGCGAGCAATTCAGGCGGGTATTCCGCGCACATGACCAGCAATCCATCGACGCGTTTTTGTGCCAGCATGGAAAGATAGGCGCGCTGTTTATCGAGGTTGTTATGTGAGTTACACAAAATCAGCGTGTAACCTTTGGCGTAACAGCTGTTTTCGACGGCTTCAATGATTTCAGCGAAGTAGGGGGCTTCGCTCGAGGTCGCCAGCAAACCAATGGATTTGGTGTGATTGACTTTAAGGCTGCGGGCGACGGCACTGGGTGAATAGTGTAATTCCTTGATTGCCGTCCTGACGGCGGCCCTGGTCTCTTCGGCGACGAAACGTGTTTTGTTGATCACGTGCGATACGGTTGTGGTAGAAACGCCAGCACGTTTTGCCACATCTTTGATCGTTGCCATGTAAAAATGACTCCTGAACCGACTTATTACAGTCGTAAGTATATTGTTAATCGTTTGCCTGCGTTTAATGTTCTCTTTCCAGATAAAAAACAGGATTTCAGAAGGAGAATGCCGAATGTTACACCTGAAGGGGCAAGGCTGGCGTTTTTCGACCAATACGCGGCGTGTCGTCAAACAGCGAATTTTGTCCGATTTGCCACGAAAGTGGAAGCGGTAATTTATACTATTAGCGAGACGCCGGTATGAGATTTTTTTCTCAAACTATGGAAGACTGTCAATCGTTATATGCGGTTTTACCCTGAAGTTTGGTTGAATCTTCCCAGGACGGTCGATACTTTCTGCTGATATTGGTGTGCGCAAAAATAAGGAGACGCCTATGGATTCTGACCTGAAGTTGTCGTTGTTGACCACCATTGGTGCGTTGGCAATGATCATCGTATTTAGTTTTGCCGCCGTACTGAATTAACCGGCCCTTGGCCGTGGCTCTTTTTCATCCTCGCGGACAGGTTTTAAGCGTAAAACCTGTCCGCATTCTTTGCTTTGCGCGCAGGCGTTGACCCCGAACCGGTTAGCGAATGGTCTGGGGAGTGACCACGCGGCGTGCGCCGACATAGTGCTCTCGCCAGTAATCCTCGCTCAATTTACTGATACGGATATCCGCGCCGCTACGCGGTGACTGAATGAATTTTCCCTCTCCCAGATAAACCCCGACGTGATCGGCCGCGCCGCGCTTGTTGATGCGAAAGAACACCAGGTCGCCGCTTTCCAGCTCGTTTTTGTTAATCGGCGCCGCGTCGCGCAGGTGGTACATTTCATTCGCCGTGCGCGGGATAGGGATTTTAACCACGTCTTTATAGGCGTAATAAACCAGACCGCTGCAGTCAAAGCCGGTGAAGGGCGATGCGCCCCCCCAGCGATAAGGTTTGCCCATCTGGCCCATCAGCTTATTCATCGCCGTTAATTTGGCGTGTTGATAGCGTTTTTTATGCGTCTCGCTCAGCGCCGGTCCTTTTCCCGTTTTGTCCTGCCGCGCGGCTTTGGTTTTGGAACGGGCGGAGTAAAGCCGGTGGCGGGTTTCCGATGGCAATTTTTTAAGGTTTTTTTTAACCAGCGCCGGCGTACTGCTCGTCGTTCTTGACGACGCCTGCCGCCGTTGATGCCTGGCGGCGCGGGGGGGGTTAGCGTTATCGGCGGCGGCATTGGCTTGCGCGCCGTTCACCGCGGATTTTTGCGGCGCCAAATTCGGCGTATAAGGCGCCGCCTGCGCTAAATTCATCAACAGGGGGCTGAAACATAATATTAAAAGGCCGGTAAATAAGCGCATGATGCAACGATCGGTAATAGTCCTTAAATCGCCAATGGCGCACAGTATTCCCGAAAACGGCATTATAAAACAGTGGGAATATAGCCTTTCTTCATACAAAATAGTGAAAAAAAGTTAATGGTGGTTTTTTCGGTGGATTTATCGTCACTGCCGCGCTGAATTTCATCCCCCAAGGCCCGTGTCGCGGCGAAAATATACCCACATAAAAAATAGCGTTTTTTTGTGGCTGCCGCCCTCGGTACAATATCATTGAGTGGATGGCGCCGTAATGGCTCATCTGATTTAATGAAATGACGTTAGCCATCCTATAGGTTTGAGGAAGCAAGAGAATGACGACAACGACAATTGAAAAGATTCAGCGCCAGATCGCTGAAAACCCGATTCTGCTGTATATGAAAGGTTCACCTAAACTGCCAAGCTGCGGATTTTCCGCCCAGGCGGTACAGGCGTTGTCTGCTTGTGGCGAACGTTTCGCCTATGTCGACATCCTGCAGAACCCGGATATCCGCGCCGAGTTGCCCAAGTATGCCAACTGGCCGACTTTTCCCCAACTGTGGGTCGACGGTGAGCTGGTCGGCGGCTGCGACATCATTATTGAAATGTACCAGCGCGGCGAGCTGCAGCCGCTGATTAAAGAGACGGCGGATAAATACAAATCCCAGCAGCAGGATCAGGAATAAGCTCGCCGGGAGTCGTGTATAAGCGCGATGCCTGCCGTATGACGAAATCTGCCGTATAACGAAAAGAGAGGGGAGCGAAAGCCGCCCTCTCTTTTTTTTTCAGCGGGCTTAGCTTGCCGCGGAGGCGGCGGTCGCTTGATTTTCATCCAACGCGATCGGCCATCCGCCCATGCGCTTCCAGCGGTTGACCAGTTCACAGAAGAGCTGCGCCGTCTGATTGGTGTCGTAGAGGGCGGAATGCGCCTGGCTGGAATCAAAAGCGATACCCGCGGCGAGGCAGGCTTTGGCAAGCACGGTTTGTCCCAGAACCAGCCCGCTGAGCGCGGCGGTGTCGAAGGTGGCGAAAGGGTGAAAGGGATTGCGTTTCAGGCTGCAGCGCTCGGCGGCGGCCATGATAAAGCCGTGATCAAAGGTCGCGTTATGCGCCACGATAATGGCCCGGTTGCAACCCTGATCTTTTATTCCCTTGCGTACGACCTTGAAGATTTCATGCAGGGCTTCATATTCGCTGACTGCGCCGCGTAACGGGTTGCCGGGATCGATGCCGTTAAACGCCAGGGCCGCGGGTTCCAATACTGCGCCCTCAAAAGGCTCAATGTGGAAATGTAGGGTTTCATCCGGCTGCAACCAACCATCGGCGTCCATTTTTAATGTTATCGCTGCGACTTCCAGCAAGGCATCGGTTTTGGCGTTAAACCCGGCGGTTTCAACATCGATCACCACCGGGTAAAACCCGCGGAAACGACCGCTCAGGGCGTTCAGGTCATTATTATCAGCCATTAGTCTCTTAATCTTTAGCAAAATACAGCGCGTATTATGGCAAATTTTGGCGAGAGATGCAGTATGCGCGGGAGTCCGGCAGGCGCCAATCGGGCGCCCGCCGAGATTGATTAATTGCCGAGCCCCTGGCCGGATTGGGATTTTTCTATCAGCTCGATTTTATAACCGTCCGGATCTTCAACGAACGCAATGATCGTGGTGCCGCCTTTTACCGGACCGGCTTCGCGGGTCACATTTCCGCCCGCTTTGCGGATGCGATCGCAGGTGGCGGCCACGTCGTCCACCCCCAGGGCGATATGGCCATACGCATTCCCCAGATCGTAACGCTCCACGCCCCAGTTATAAGTCAGCTCGATGACCGCGCCTTCGCTTTCCTCGGTATAACCGACGAATGCCAGGGTATATTTATACTCCGCGTTTTCACTGGTGCGCAGCAGGCGCATACCCAACACGTTGGTATAAAAGTCGATAGAGCGTTGTAAATCACCAACACGCAGCATGGTGTGAAGTAGGCGCATAATTTTAATTTCCTCGGTTGGCTACCGTGATGCACGGCAGCATGGCGAAAAAAAGCTAACGAATGAGAAGTATAGCGTTGTAGATATGCCGAGTCCAAGCCATTGCCGACCAGGCAAAACGCTGACGTAGGAAAATCCCCTTAAATTACAAAGGCTATCTAATTATTTCACCTGTTACTGTCAGCAAAGACTTGCCAGAGAGCGCGATCGGGGCTTCAATAAACGGGGTAGTAGAAGGAGGCGCGGTGCCTGAGCAACTTGAACTCTTTGCTGTTCCCAATCCTTGCCGTGGCGTTTGTCAGTCTGATGAGCGAGGTTTTTGCCGCGGTTGTTTTCGCAGCCGCGATGAGCGTTTCGCCTGGGGGCAGATGAGCGACATGCAGAAACAGGAGGTGCTGCGTTTGTGCCGGCAGCGAATGAAACGCCAGTTGCGCAGCGGGAAATCAGAGCCGCCCGCGGAGTCGCGGCAGCCGTCTTTATTTTAACGCTATCTAAACGGTCACTTAATAAAATAAGTCTGAGATCATTTCTACCACCCGTTTATTTGGTAGAATCTCATTTTATAAAATAATAAAAATCATTTTCCCCATTTTTATAAATCAGAGTTGATTGCAATCCAGGGATATAACTTAGCATGCTAATTATAAGGAGAGTTTATGGAATTGCCATTAGGATCTGATTTAGCCCGTTTGGTGCGAGTTTGGCGCGCGCTAATTGATCATCGGCTAAAACCGCTGGAACTGACGCAAACGCATTGGGTGACGCTACATAATATTTACCATCTTCCGCCCGGTCAGTCGCAGATTCAACTGGCGAAAGCGATAGGGATCGAACAGCCTTCATTGGTTCGAACGTTGGATCAACTGGAAGATAAGGGTTTGATTACCAGACATGTGTGCTCACACGACAGACGCGCCAAGCTTATAATGCTTACCGAAGCCGCGGAACCGATCATACAAGCAGTCAATGATGTAGTGAGTCACACTCGTAACGAAATTCTATTCGGCATCACCCCTGAACAGGTCGATGAATTGGCCTTGCTGATTTCGCGTTTGGAAAAAAATATACTGGCGTTGCATGAGGGCCAGTCTTAGTTAATCTTTGAACGCTGTCTTTGCGGCAGGAAAAATAGATTTTGGCGTTTTGCCGGTTGTATTTTTGCTGAATTTTTAACAATAACGTAATAATTATTGATGGTAATCACCACCGTGCGGGTGGTGATTATGGTCATGAATTAGCGAGGGGAGACGGTAATACTGCGGCCGTTGCTGGCCATCGCCACACGTTGCCCGGCGCTGAATCTGGTGTCGCCTTGTTTTTGAACCACCATAATGGTGCTGCCGTCATCCTTACGGATTTCCAGTTCCACCCCTTGAGTCCGGTTTAGCGCGCCCGTAGCGCTTTGGCCGGCTACGCCGCCCGCAACCGCGCCTGCGGCAGTTGCCAGACTACGGCCGGATCCCCCTCCGACGGTGTTGCCCAAAAAGCCCCCCAAAACCGCACCGCCAAGCGCGCCGATGATGTTGGAGTCCTCACCCGCCTGAATTTGTATCGGACGCGTTGATACGATGGTGCCGTAGGTGACGGTTTGCACCTGCTTGGCTTCGGATGCGCTGTAAACATCTCCTGAAAGCGTACTGGTATTGGCACAACCAGCCAGGGTGATACCAGCTAGGGTAACCACAAGCAAACGCTTCATCATAATAAATACTCCTGTAATGGCGATATGTCGGGTTGGCTCAGCCTCGGCCGACGATGGTATACGGTTAAATTATGGTCTGGCTTAATGTTCCATTCCACTCTTTTTACTCTTTTTTGCAGAATATAATAGTGTCTTTAAATTGATGGTAAACGGAGAGGAAAATTTGCCATCCCGGTTTTTGCTATACTGCGCCTCATCACCTGGCCACTTTTTTAACAAAAATTCAACCGCGATAACAAAACATAAAAAATATAATAATTCAGTGCTTTAAAATGCTATTTTTACCCTTGGCCCATGTTTAATTGTTAGTTTTCTTTACCCTGCGGGGAAAAGGTCATGAAATGAGATCAGGCAGATATATTGGTGTGATGTCGGGCACCAGCCTCGACGGTATTGACGTGGTGATGGCGGCTATCGATGAGTACACCGTTGCGCAGCAGGCCAGCTATTGCCACCCGCTGCCGCAGGATATCAAAAAGGCCGTTCTGGGCATGTGCCAGGGACAGCAGGTCACGCTGTCCGCGCTCGGGCAGTTGGATACCCGCCTGGGGATCCTGTTCGCCGAGGCGGTACTGGCATTGCTTAAAGAGACGGGGGTGAATGCGCGGGATATCACCGCTATCGGCTGTCACGGGCAGACCGTCTGGCATGAGCCGAACGGCGAGGCGGGCTGTACGCTGCAAATCGGCGATAACAACCGCATTGCCGCCATGACCGGCATTACCACCGTGGGCGATTTTCGCCGCCGCGATCTGGCCTACGGCGGGCAGGGGGCGCCTCTGGTGCCGGCGTTTCATCATGCCTTGCTGCAGCACCCGACCGAGCGCCGCATCGTACTCAATATCGGGGGCATCGCCAATTTGTCGCTGCTGTTTCCGGGGGCCGCGGTGCGCGGCTACGATAGCGGTCCGGGAAATATGTTACTGGATGCCTGGAGCTGGCGTCATTGCGCGCAACCCTATGATAAAGACGCCAAATGGGCGATGACGGGGCAGGTTGACCCTCTGTTGCTGCGGCGGATGATGGCCGATCCCTATTTTTCCCGGACGGCGCCGAAAAGTACCGGTCGTGAATACTTCAATTTGGGCTGGCTGGAGAAAAAACTGGCCGGGCTGCCGCCGATCCCGGCTCAGGACGTTCAGGCCACGCTGGTTGAACTCACTGCCGTGAGTATTGCCGATCAGGTCCTGTTGGCCGGCGGCTGTGAACGATTATTGGTGTGCGGCGGCGGCGCCCGGAATCCGCTGATTATGGCGCGGCTTTCGGCCATGTTGCCCGGTATTGAAGTCGGCCCGACGGATGAATTCGGCGTCAGCGGCGATGATATGGAAGCGCTGGCGTTCGCCTGGCTGGCTTCCCGCACGCTATCCGGTTTGCCGGGAAATCTGCCGTCCGTGACCGGCGCCAGCCGGGAAACGGTGCTGGGGGCGATTTATCCCGCCGCGATCGACTAATCGGATTTTGCTGAGATTTCATCGACCGGCCTGTTGCTACACTGAGTGCGGTGAAAGCGTCGATGGCATCCGCGCGACGCGCGTTTCACCGCTATCGGCAACAACGGGAGAAGAGTAATGAAATCACTGCTGACAGGGGCGGTGCTGGTCCTATTAAGCGGATGCAGCTATTTTGGTCATCAACAGTCGGTTAACACCCTGTCTTATCAGTGCGGCACCATGCCGCTGACGGTAACGATGCGGCAGGACGATAAATCGGCGTCACAGGTCGTCTTCCTGCTGGACGGAGAACGCCACACTCTGCCGCAGATGCCCTCTGCCTCCGGCGCAAGATTCAGCGATGGAAACTACACCTTCTGGAGCAAGGGAAACCATGCCTTTATTCAGCGCGGCGAACGGGTCATTGTTGATGACTGCGTTTTGAAATGATCGGGCTTTAACGCGGCGTTTTTACACGGATTGATGCTGACCCGACAACGACCGATGGTGTCGCCGGCGATTGAGATTTTGCGGGTACGGGCGCAGAATAACGAGATTAATCTCCTCTTTTAAATTGCCACAGCAGGACATCATCACACTATGACACAGGAAAGTACGCCTTCCTTTCAGGTACCCGATATCGCGGATCTACGCCGTGAGTATACTCTCGGCGGACTGCGCCGCCGCGACCTTACCGACAATCCGCTGGATCTGTTTGAGCGCTGGCTGAAGCAGGCATGTGAAGCCCGGCTGGCGGATCCCACCGCCATGTCGGTCGCCACCGTCGATGAGCAGGGGCAACCCTATCAGCGTATCGTGCTGTTGAAGCATTACGATGAACAGGGCATGGTGTTTTACACCAATATGGGAAGCCGCAAGGCGCGCCACCTGGCGCACAATCCGCAGGTGAGCCTGCTGTTTCCCTGGCACATGCTGGATCGGCAGGTCATGGTGCTGGGGCGTGCCGAGAAGCTGCCCGCGCTTGACGTCATCAAGTATTTCCACAGCCGCCCAAAAGAGAGCCAGATCGGCGCGTGGGTCTCCAAACAGTCCAGCAGGATTTCGGCCCGCGGCATTCTGGAGAGCAAATTTCTGGAGCTCAAGCAGAAATTCCAGCATGGCGAAGTGCCGCTGCCGAGCTTCTGGGGCGGTTTCCGCATTACTATCGATTCCATGGAGTTCTGGCAGGGGGGTGAGCACCGTCTGCATGACCGCTTCTTCTATCAACGGCAGGACGACGGCTGGAAGGTCGATCGTTTGGCGCCTTAATCTTGAAATATCCTGGTTAAACTCTGGCGATCCTGCCCTGAGCGCTTTATCCTATGGCGTTTCGCGCCATCGCCGTTTTGAGCGGCGTGGGCGTTTGACCTGATGTTAAACGGGACGAAGATACCCAAAGCAGGCAGGGCATAAAAAACCAATAATAGGCCGCGGCGAATCAGCTTGCCGCGGCGTACAACGCGATATTTGGCATAAAAACGGAGTTATCGATGGCGAGTAGTAACCTGATTAAACAACTGCAAGAGCGGGGCCTGATTGCCCAGGTGACGGACGAGGAAGCGTTGGCGGAGCGACTGGCGCAAGGGCCGATCGCGCTGTATTGCGGCTTCGATCCTACCGCCGACAGCTTGCATTTGGGGCATCTGGTTCCGCTGCTTTGCCTGAAACGTTTCCAACTGTCGGGTCACAAGCCGGTGGCGCTGGTGGGCGGGGCGACCGGCCTGATTGGCGACCCGAGTTTTAAAGCCACGGAGCGTAAACTGAATACCGCGGAAACCGTCAGCGAATGGGTGGAAAAAATTCGCCGCCAGGTCTCGCCGTTTCTGGATTTCGACTGCGGCGAAAACAGCGCGATCGCCGCCAATAACTATGATTGGTTCGGCAGTATGAACGTGCTGGATTTCCTGCGCGACATCGGCAAGCATTTCTCGGTTAATCAGATGATTAACAAGGAAGCGGTCAAGCAGCGTCTGAACCGGGACGACGTGGGCATCTCCTTTACCGAATTTTCCTACAATCTGCTGCAGGGCTATGACTTCGCCTCTTTGAACAGGCAGCATAATGTTGAATTACAAATCGGCGGTTCCGACCAGTGGGGCAATATCACCTCCGGTATTGATTTGACCCGCCGCATGAATCAGCAACAGGTTTACGGCATGACCGTGCCGCTGATCACCAAATCCGACGGAACTAAATTCGGTAAGACCGAAGGCGGCGCAATCTGGCTGGACGCCAGCAAAACCAGTCCTTACAAGTTTTACCAGTTCTGGATCAATACCGCCGATGCCGATGTTTACCGCTTCCTGAAATTCTTCACCTTTATGAGCCTTGAAGAGATCGATGCGCTGGAAGAAGAGGATAAAAACAGCGGTAAGGCGCCGCGCGCGCAGCATGTGCTGGCGGAAGAAGTGACCCGTATGGTGCATGGCGAAGCGGGCCTGGCCGCGGCGCGCCGCATTACCCAAAGCCTGTTCTCCGGTTCGCTGCAGGATATGACGCAGGAAGATTTCGCCCAACTGGCTCAGGATGGCATGCCGATCGTTGAGCTGGAGCGAAACGCCGATTTACAGCAGGCGCTGGTTAACGCCGAGCTGGTGCCGTCGCGCGGTCAGGCTCGCACCATGATCGCCTCCAACGCGGTGACGGTCAACGGCGTAAAACAGGCCGATGCGGAATATACCTTTAGCGACGGCGATCGCCTGTTCGGCCGTTACACCCTGCTGCGCCGGGGTAAAAAGCACTACTGCCTGATCTGCTGGAAAGCATAGATACGGGAAATCAGGGAGCGTAAGCTCCCTGTCTTTTAGCGGTTATTGATGCGCGCATGCGCTGGCAAGGATTTGAGTCACAGCAAATGAAAAACATACTCTCCATTCAGTCACACGTTGTTTTCGGTCACGCCGGCAATAGCGCCGCCGAGTTTCCCATGCGGCGAATGGGCGCAAACGTTTGGCCGCTTAATACGGTGCAATTCTCCAATCATACCCAATACGGCCATTGGACCGGCTGCGTCATGCCCGCCGGCCATCTGACCGAGATTGTGCAGGGCATTGCGGATATCGGCCGACTGAAAGATTGCGATGCGGTGCTGAGCGGTTATATTGGTTCGCCTGAACAGGGCGAGCATATTCTGGGGATCGTTCGCCAGGTCAAGGCGATAAATCCGCAGGCGCTCTATTTCTGCGATCCGGTGATGGGCTCGCCGGAAAAAGGCTGCATTGTCGCGCCGGGAGTGGCGGATTTTCATTGCCGTCAGGCGTTACGGGCGGCGGATGTGATTGCGCCGAACCTGCCTGAGCTGGAGCAGCTCAGCGGCCATGCGGTGCATAATGTGGCGGAAGCCGTGGAAACGGCGAGAGCGCTGTGCGAGCAGGGGCCGAAAATCGTGCTGGTCAAGCACCTCAGCCGTGCGGCTTATCGCAGCGACAGCTTTGAAATGCTGCTGGTCACGCCGACGGATGCCTGGCATATCAGCCGGCCTCTGGTGGAGTTCGAACGTCAGCCCGTCGGCGTCGGCGATCTGACCAGCGGATTACTGCTGGTGAATTTACTCAAGGGCGTGGCGCTGGATAAAGCGCTGGAGCACACCACGTCGGCGGTTTACGACGTTATGCTGATAACGAAAGAGATGAACCAATATGAGCTGCAGCTGGTCGCCGCACAGGACGGCATCGTTAATCCGCGCCATCATTTTCAGGCGGTGCGTTTGTAAGGGTACGAATAAAGCGCGGTGGTCGCCGCGCGCTTTATCTTCAACCTTTCAACCTTTCAACCTTTCAACCTTTCAACCTTGAGCGCCGTTGCTACCGAAGGCCGTTCGGCAATATGTTCAAGGTAGGCGGCCAGCGCAGGGTAGCGGAACATATCCAGCTTCAGCGACTGCGCCCAGCGCATAACGGTAAACAGGTAGGCATCCGCGATGCTGAACCGGTTGGCGATCAGATAATTCTGTTCGCTCAGCACCAGATTGATATAGCGAAATCTTACCTGCAGATACTCAAACAGCAGCTCTTTGTAGGTTTCCGGCGTGCCGGGACGAAATATCGGGGAAAAGGTTTTATGTAATTCAGCAGAGATGTAGTTAAGCCATTCAATGGTGTGGTAGCGCGCCATACTGCCTATCGGGGCAATAAGATTGCAGTGCGGAACCTTGTCCGCGATATACAGCGCAATGGCGACGCCCTCGGTCAACACGGAATTATCATCAAGCATTAAGGCGGGCACCAGCCCTTTGGGATTAATCGATAGGTAATCCGTCCCGCGTTCGGTTTTCCTGGTTTTGAAATCCACCTTTTCGAGTTTGAAGTCCAACTTGGACTCCAGCAAAACAATATGAGCAAAAAGGGAACTGCTTTCCGGCTTATAAAACAGTTTCATGTATAACCCCTTGATATTATTTTTTTATCCATCAACAGATGGGCTGCGGTTTATTCACTGAACGCGTTTTTATTTTTACTACAACAGGCGATATCAGGCTGTGAGCCATCCGGCAAAACGTTTGTCATCCCCCCCAAAAACGATAGCGAAGAGATCGTTAGCCTTATTCACTATCGGCCAAAACGACCGCTAACTTTACTTAATTTTCCTCCGGGAAAAATCTCTCCTTAACGCCATTTATCAATAGCCAGCGGCTATCGCTGCGGTTATTGGGTGTTGTTGCAAAAATGTTGTTTTTTGTTTGTGTTATATTTAAACAAGACCGCGTGTTCAGGCTGGGTATTGAATGGCCGGTTGACGCAAAATAATGATTTATCAGGTCACTTTGGGAGGAAGCATGTCATCTCATTTTCTTCGCGACAGCTGTCTGGATACGCTTAGGATACGGCAACAAACCTATCACTATTACAGTTTACCCCTGGCGGCCAGGCAGCTTGGGGAGATTGATAACTTACCCAAGTCATTAAAAGTATTGTTGGAAAACCTGCTGCGCCATCTGGATGACGATACGGTCCGGCAAGAGGATCTCCAGGCCGTGGTTTCCTGGCTGAAAACCGGCCATGTCGAGCGGGAGATAGCCTACCGTCCCGCGCGCGTGCTGATGCAGGATTTTACCGGCGTGCCCGCGGTGGTCGACCTCGCCGCCATGCGCGCCGCGGTGGAGCGCCTGGGCGGCGACGTCAATAAGGTGAATCCGCTGTCGCCGGTCGATCTGGTGATCGACCACTCGGTGACGGTGGATCACTTTGGCGACGAGCTGGCGCTGGCGGATAACACGCAGTTGGAAATGGAACGCAACTATGAGCGCTACCAGTTTCTGCGCTGGGGGCAAAACGCTTTCAGCCACTTCAGCGTGGTGCCGCCGGGAACGGGCATTTGTCATCAGGTGAACCTGGAATATCTGGCGAAAGCGGTATGGTATGAACAGCGGCAGGATAAACTGCTGGCCTATCCCGATACGCTGGTCGGAACGGACTCGCATACCACCATGATTAACGGCCTTGGCGTACTGGGCTGGGGCGTCGGCGGAATTGAAGCCGAAGCCGCCATGCTGGGCCAGCCGATTTCCATGCTTATTCCGGACGTGGTCGGGGTTAAATTGAGCGGAAGAATGCGCGAGGGGATCACCGCGACCGATCTGGTGCTCACCGTAACGCAAATGCTGCGCAAACACGGCGTGGTGGGGAAGTTTGTGGAGTTCTACGGCGACGGCCTGGACTATTTGCCGTTGGCCGATCGGGCGACCATTGCCAATATGGCGCCGGAGTACGGCGCGACCTGCGGTTTTTTCCCCATCGACCACATCACGCTGGAATATATGCGCCTGACCAACCGCAGCGACGACCAGATCGCCCTGGTCGAGTCCTATAGCAAGCAACAGGGATTGTGGCGTAATACCGGCGATGAGCCGGTATTCACCAGCCAGCTGGCGCTGGATCTGGGGAGCGTCGAGACCAGCCTGGCCGGCCCGAAACGCCCGCAGGACCGGGTTGCCCTGGCGGCGGTGCCCCAGGCGTTCGAGGCAAGCAGGGAACTGGATATCAATTCGGTGAAAACCCGGCCGGAGTATGAGGAATTTACCCTGGACGGGGAGACGCACCAGCTGCATCAGGGCGCCGTGGTGATTGCGGCGATCACCTCCTGTACCAATACCTCGAATCCCAGCGTACTGATGGCCGCCGGATTATTGGCGAAGAATGCGGTAAAACGGGGGCTGAAGAAAAAGCCCTGGGTTAAGACATCGCTGGCGCCGGGCTCGCGCGTGGTCACGGACTATTACGCCAAGGCCGGCTTAACGGCCTATCTTGATGAGCTGGGCTTTAATCTGGTGGGATACGGCTGCACCACCTGTATCGGTAATTCAGGTCCTCTGCCGGACGCCATCGAAACGGCGATTAAAGCCGGCGATTTGACCGTCGGCGCGGTGTTGTCGGGAAACCGCAACTTTGAAGGGCGTATTCATCCGCTGGTGAAAACCAACTGGCTGGCCTCGCCGCCGCTGGTGGTGGCCTATGCGCTGGCGGGAAACATGAATATTGATCTTACCGGCGAACCCCTGGGGGAAGATGGCCAGGGTCGTCCGGTCTATCTGCGGGATATCTGGCCGACGGCAAAAGCGGTGGCCGACGCCGTATTGAACGTCAGCGCGGATATGTTTCATAAACAGTATGCCGCGGTATTTGAAGGTACTCAGGAATGGAAAGACATCGAGGTCGATAATAATCCCACCTATCAGTGGCCAGCGGAATCGACCTATATCCGCCAGACGCCGTTTTTCCTCCATATGGAAAAAGAACCGGAACCAGTGCGGGATATCCATAACGCCCGCATTCTGGCCATGCTGGGCGACTCCGTCACCACCGACCATATCTCTCCCGCGGGCAATATCAAACGCGACAGCCCGGCGGGACGCTACCTGCTGGAGCGCGGCGTAGAGACCAAAGAATTCAACTCCTACGGCTCGCGCCGCGGCAATCATGAGGTGATGATGCGCGGCACCTTCGCCAATATTCGTATCCGCAATGAGATGGTGCCCGGCACGGAAGGGGGATATACCCGGCATATCCCTTCGCAAAACGAGATGACGATCTATGACGCCGCCATGCGTTACCAACAGGAAAATGTCCCGCTGGCTTTGCTGGCGGGCAAGGAGTACGGCTCCGGGTCCAGCCGCGACTGGGCGGCGAAGGGGCCGCGTTTACTGGGGGTACGCGTGGTTATCGCCGAATCATTCGAGCGTATTCACCGTTCCAATCTTATCGGTATGGGGATTCTGCCGCTGGAGTTCCCAAGCGGGGTGACGCGCAAGACGCTGGAATTAACCGGCGATGAGCAGATATCGATTAGCGGATTGAATCAGTTAACGCCCGGCGCGGCGGTAAACGTAACCATTACCGATAACGCGGGGAATAGTCGGGTGATTAAAACCCGCTGCCGCATCGATACCCGCAACGAACTGACCTATTACCAGAACGACGGCATCCTGCATTATGTCATTCGTAATATGCTCTGAACGGCGAGTCGCGCTCCGCTGGCGGATACGTTTGCTGGCGGAGCGAAGCCGGGCGGATTCAGCGCTGGATCAAATTCCGGTTATTTGACTGATGGCGTTTTGTACAGTTAATGACCATGTTCACAGTTCCTCCCTTCGCGCTGCGCTAAGGTGATCCCCGGCGAGCGTTTCTTACCCGGCAAGATGATATAGCCTGTTCTCGCGGATAGGCAGGGTTTGAACCCTCTCGGACACTGGCTTTCAGATGTCGGCAGGATAGTCTTAGGGCGATAGCGCGCCTGTGCACCATTTACAGGGATGTCCTCGCATTCAATCGTCCATTTCCTTTTGATGACAGTCAGTCATAAATCTCATTCTTTTTAAATCACATACCTTCAATAGCTGCGGATATAGATTTCAATATATCGCTATGGCTACCGGATGGTTTTCCATGGAAATTATCGGGTTAAAAGCGATGAGCCAACGCCGATGCCGCTTGAAAATAAACGCTGAACCGGCGTGTCGAGCATCGGTAACAGGAAGCCGAATAAATAAAATATATATTAAGAGGGACTGACTCATGAAACATGCATTTTCTATCAGGACGCTGCTCGCCGCGCTGATCGCGGCGTTGCTCTCTTTCCCGGTCTATGCGGACAAGGTGTACGACACCGATATTGTCGTCGTCGGCGGCGGCGGAACCGGTCTTGCCGCGGGCGTACAAGCAAAAATGCTCGGCGCCGAGGTAATCATACTGGAGAAACAGGCCATTGCCGGCGGTTCGGCAAATTACGCCGAAGGCATTTTCGCCGCGGAAAGCACGATGCAGAAAAGACAGGGCATTGATGTATCCAGGAAGTTCGCCTTCCATGCGATCATGAACTACAGCCACTGGCGGGCCAACGCGCCGCTGGTCAGCGCTATTGTGCTCAAATCCGCCGAGACTCTCGAATGGCTGCAACAGTTCGGGGTGAATTATGAGTTTATCGGCGTAGGCGCTTTCGGCGGCCCCCTGACCTGGCACGTGGTGGGCGAGCTTGAGATTAACGGCAAACGTTACAATCATGGCAGCGCGGTAATGGCGGCGCTGAACCAGAAATTCCGCGATCTGGGCGGCACGATTCTGCTGCAGACGCCGGGTAAGAAGCTGATTAAGAAGGACAACCGCATCGTCGGCGTTGAAGGGGTCAATAAAGACGGTGAAAAGGTCATCGTCAACGCCAAGGCGGTGATCATCGGCACCGGCGGCTACGGCAACAATAAGGAAATGCTGAAAAAATACGCCCGGTTTCCCGACGTGATTATGGTCGGTCAGGCGGGTAAGGACGGCGAAGGTATTCAGATGGCCTGGGAGGCGGGAGCGGGCGAGGAGGGGGCGGAGATTATGATCCCTTATCGTCCCGGCCTGCCTGATTTTTCCACCACCTCGCACCTTATCGCGGCCGCGGTTCAGCCCTATCTCTACGTCGATCCCAACGGCAGGCGGTACACCGATGAGCACAATATCTCCGAGTGGCCTTTCTCCGGCAACGCGCTGGAACGCATCGGCGGCGTGGCCTACTCCATCTACGACGAGCAGACAAGACAGCTGTTTCTCAACGACGGCATCCAGATGGCTTTAGGCGAATGGGTAATCTATGGCACCAAGCTGGATAAACTTGACGAGGAGTTTAATAAAGAGCTGGCCAAAAACAACGGCAACGTATTCAAATGCAACACCATCGATGAGGTGGCGCAGAAAATCGGCGCGGACCCCAAGGTGCTGAAAGAAACCATCGCCAATAATAATAAAGCGGCGGCGATACATAAGGACGAACAGTTCTTTAAAAACGCCGACTTTCTGCGGCCGGTGGAAAAAGGGCCGTTCTATGTGACCAAGCTTCAACCCCGGGCGCTGGGTACGTTCGGCGGCATAAGGATCAATGAGAAAACGGAAGTCGTGACCGCGCAGGGAAAAACCATTCCCGGGCTTTACGCGGGCGGACTTGATGCGGGCGGCATGTACGGCGACAGCTACGGCCTGGAAATGGGCGGCGCCAGTTTCGCCTTCGCGCTGAACGCCGGGCGGATCGCCGCGGAAAACGCGGTTAAGTATATAAAATAAATATCCGCGACTCCCTCGCCGTATTTATATATACCCTAAATAATTCGAGTTGCAGGAAGGCGGCAAGTGAAGGAATCCCGATGAGCTTACACAGGTAAGTGACTCGGGTGACTGAGCGCAGCCAACGCATCTGCAGCTTGAAGTATGACGGGTATACGGCGGGTATTATTTCTTTTTTAGAGGGAAGCAAAATGAAAAATTTTGCGCTATTTCTATCATCGCTATTATTAATATCAAACCCTACCGCATTTGCCGCGGACAATCTGCAGGAAGCCTTTGAACAGGGAACGCTTAAAGGCGAATTGAGAGGCTATTATTTCGAAAGGAATTTTGATAAAAGCGATAAAAGAGCCGATTTGGCCGCGGGCACTTTATTTTATTACAACACCGCCGCCGTTAACGGATTGAGCGCCGGCGCCGCTTTCGCCAGCGCCAACGATATCGGCAGCAACGATAGTCATCAGGTCTACGGCCTGGTTCAGGGATACGGCACCAAGAAGCATCAGAGTTTCTCGCGTCTTCAGGAATATTATGTGCAGGGCGACTGGTTCGATACCCGGATAAAATTCGGCGCGCAGGAGATAAATACCCCCTTTATGAGCGGTCATGATATACGGCTGCTGCCCAAGACCTACCGGGGCCTCTCCGTGGTGAATAACAGCGTGGAGAATCTGGAGTTGTCCGCTTACTATATTACGGCGTTCGAAGGCTGGTGGGACGATCAATTCACCTCGATGATATCCGTCGATGGCAAAGAGGTGAACCGGGATCTGGTCGCCGGCGGGGCGAAATACCAGCTCCCCGTCGATGTCGCCAACGTTCAGCTCCAGGGCTGGATATACCATATGGACGATGTATTCGACACCGGCTTTTTCAAAGTTCACGCGGCGAAGGACGTCGGCGATTATCAACTGTTTTTCGCGCCGTCGGTGCTGTTTCAGAAGTCGATCGGCAAGGAGTTGGGCGGCAGGGAATTCGACACTTACCAATATGGTTTCAATACCGGCTTCAAGGCTCACGGTTTCCATATCACCGCGTTCTACGCCAAAACCGGCAACGACGAGCTCTATGTGCCGTGGGGCGATGAAAAAGTCATCATACAGCAGATCAACGCCGCCGGCCGGGCCGACGAGACCGCCTATGCGCTGAGAGTCGCTTATGATTTCTCGCAAATCGGCATCAAAGGACTTAACGCCTATATCTTCCACGCCTATTACGATACCGACAGGCTTCAGTACTCCACCCAGCAGGCAAAAGACGTCAATGAGACCGACTTGAGCGTGCAGTACGATTTTTCCGGCGCCCTTGACGGATTCAGCGTACGTCTGCGCTACGCGTTTATCGATGCGGAGAAAGGAGAGAACTTCGACGACTTCCGGGTTTACCTGCGCTATCGCTTTACCCTCGGCGGAAACCGGGGATAAACCAGCCAACGCCTGACGCGGAATATTCCCGCGCCAGGCGCTATTCCTGACGACCGCATTATATCCACTTGCCGTGGAGGGCTTCCGCGCGTTATTACTCATATCGGGGTTAAACGGTGCATAAGGAGAGGGTATGAATTTAACGTTAAACGTCGGTAAAAAAGCGCGCCGCGTTTTGCTGTTTTCGCTTTGTTCCGCGTTGGTCCCGGCTGCCGTTGATGCGGCGGAGCTGCCCGCGGAGCTGCCCGCGGGGGTGCAACTGGCGGAAAAACAGGAACTGGTGCGCGGCAACGGTTCCGAACCCGCCTCGCTTGATGCGCACAAAGTGGAAAGCGACGTCGAAGCCAATATTATTCATGATTTTTTTGAAAAACTGATTGCGGTGCGTGATGACGGCAGCATTTCCGGCGGCCTGGCCGAAAAGTGGGAGCAGCGGGACCACCAGCTCTGGACGTTTCATTTGCGTCCGGATCTGAAGTGGTCCGACGGCACTCCGCTCACCGCCGACGATGTCGTCTTTAGCTGGCGGCGTCTGGTCGATCCGCAAACCCTTTCCCCCTATCAGTCCTATATCCCCAATATGCATGTGCGCAACGCGGCGGATATCGCGGCGGGGAAGAAGCCCGCCAGCGACCTGGGCATCAGGGCGCTGGATAAGCGCACGGTGCAAATCGAACTGGATCGGCCTTTGTCCTATTTTCTGGCGATGGTCGACCATTTTGCCGTCGTCACCCTGCCGCAAGCGGCGATTGAAAAGTATGGCGATAAATGGACCCAGCCCGGCAATTTCGTCGGCAGCGGTCCTTTCACCCTTGACGAGTGGGTGGTCAACGAGCGCATTGTCGCCAAACGCAACCCCTATTATTGGGATAACGCCCATACCATACTCAACAAGGTGACCTATCTGCCCATCGTGTCAAACACGGCGGAGGTGAATCGCTACAAGGCCGGGGAGGTGGAGGTGACTTTTACGCTGCCGCCGCATCTGTTCAACGCGCTCAAGGCGGAATTGCCCGATCAGGTTAAGGTGAACCCGCAGTTATCGACTTACTACTATAAATTCAATACGCAAAAACCGCCGTTTAACGATCCGCGCGTCAGACGGGCGCTGGATCTGGCCCTGGACAAAACGGTGATTGCCGAAAAAGTGTTGGGCATGGGGCAGTTGCCCGCCTATAGCCCGTTACCGCCCGGTATGGCGGGCTTTGCCGGCGAACCGCCGGAGTGGGCGGCCTGGACCCAGCAGCAGAGAAACGCCGAGGCGAAAAAGCTGCTGTCCGATGCGGGGTTCAGCGCGCAGCGGCCGCTCAAGTTCGACCTGCTGTACAACACGTCCGAGTCGCATCAGCGCATCGCCATCGCCGCCAGCTCCATGTGGAAGCAGGCGCTGGGCGTGGAGGCGCGGCTGAAAAATCAGGAGTGGAAGAGCATGCTGGACACGATGCGCACCGGCGATTTCGAGGTGGTGAGATCGTCCTGGGGGGCGGATTATAACGAGCCTTCCACCTATTTTGATATCCTGCGTACCGGCAACAGCAATAATCAGGGGAAATTCACCCATGCCGAATATGACGCCCTGCTGGATCGCGCGGTCAACGCGGACAGCTTGGCGGCGCGTAATAGCGACTATCATCAGGCGGAAAAAATTCTTCAGCAGCAGGTTCCGCTGCTCCCCATCTATTATTATGTGCG
This sequence comes from Brenneria corticis, assembly GCF_003115855.1. Taxonomy (GTDB): domain Bacteria; phylum Pseudomonadota; class Gammaproteobacteria; order Enterobacterales; family Enterobacteriaceae; genus Brenneria; species Brenneria corticis. The sequence continues at coordinate 129,991 of NZ_KZ819077.1, read as the reverse complement.
CGCGCAGCTGGTAAAACCCTATATCGGCGGGTTCAAGCCCGATCAGAAAGCGGATATATACAGCAAGGATATTTATATCATCAGGCATTAAGAGGGGAGGAATGCCAGGGCAGCCTGGCATTCACTTTGACCGGCGCGTTATTTCATATCCAGCAGATGTCCCATCTTGGCGGCTTTGGTCGCCAGATAGCGTTCGTTTTTCGGGTTGCGGCCCACTACTAACGGCACCCGCTCGACGATATTGATGCCGGCCTCATTGAGGATTTTTACTTTTTGCGGATTATTGGTCAGCAGGCGGACTTCATCGACACCCAGCAGTTTGAACATATCGGCGCACAGCGTGAAGTCGCGTTCGTCGGCGGCAAAACCCAGCTGATGGTTGGCTTCAACCGTATCGGCGCCCAGATCCTGTAACGCATAGGCGCGAATTTTATTCAGCAAACCGATATTGCGGCCTTCCTGCCGATGGTAGATCAATATACCGCGGCCTTCCTCGGCGATATGGCTCAAAGCGGCTTCGAGCTGAAATCCGCAGTCGCAGCGCAGGCTAAACAATGCATCACCCGTCAGGCATTCAGAGTGCACTCGAGCCAAAACCGGAACCGAGCCAGAAATATCACCGTAAACCAATGCGAGATGATCATGCCCCGTGGCGATCTCTTCAAATCCCACCATCAGGAAATCGCCCCAGGGGGTGGGTAATTTGGCATCTGCCACCCGTTTTAGCTGCATGTTATTCTCCAAAAAAACAAAAAAATGCTGACGCGCATCCTACTGCCGGATGGTGGCTTTGACCAGCGAAAAACCATAGCTAAAAAGTTAAGGCATTGCACTCACCGATCGTGCTTAAACGATGGGGAAATAGTGAGGCGATGGTTTTCCCATTGACGAAACCGCGGGCTATTTTACGCCATACTGACGGCCGATGCCGGTTTTTCTGCTAGAATTGTGAAAATATTGTTTTAGACATCACACTGAATTATAGGGAGAAATGATGTACGACATCGCCAAACGGACCACTATCGGCGCACTATTTTTGCTGATCATGCCGTTGATTATTTGGGCCAGCGGGTGGCAGTGGCAACCGGAATATAGTGGCTTATGGCTGCGTATATTGTTCTGGACGACGGAAACGGTGACGTCGCCCTGGGGAACCTTGACCAGCATCATTCTGGGCCTCTGGTTTCTGTGGTGCCTGCGCTTTCGACTGAAACCCGCGCTCGGCCTGCTGGCGATCATGATCATTACGGTACTGATCGGCCAGGGGACGAAATCGGCGATTAAAGAGTGGGTTCAGGAGCCGCGCCCGTTCGTCGTCTGGCTGGAGAATAATCACCAGATTGACGATAGCTATTTCTATTCTCTGCCGCGTAAGGAACGCGGCGACGTGGTAAAAGAGCAACTGCATAACGAACGGCAGATCCCCAACTGGCTGCGTCAGCACTGGCAGTTTGAGACCGGGTTCGCCTTTCCTTCCGGCCATACGATGTTCGCCGCCACCTGGGCGCTGCTGGGCGTCGGCTTATTGTGGGCGCGCCGGCATTACAAAACGGTGGTGGTGTTAATGCTGTGGGCGACCGCGGTGATGGGAAGCCGTCTGGTGCTGGGAATGCACTGGCCCCGGGATCTGGTGGCCGCTACGCTGATAAGCTGGCTGCTGGTGGTGATTGCCTGCTGGCTGGCCCAGCAATGGTGCGGCCCGCTTTCTCTCCAGCGTGAAGAGATCGCCGAGCAGCGACAGGATGACGCCTCGCAGGGGAAAGCGTAAATCTTGCCCAAACGGTTAAATCTCCGCGGATGACCGGCCGTCATCCGCCTTCGCATTACTCAATTACCCGCCTTACCCTGCGTTGAATCACAAATGTAAACAATTTGTGAGCTGCTTCGCTATTCCTGTTTTTATCATTGGACAATTTCCAGTTTGCTTGCAAAACTCCATATGAATGTTAATTCAATATTGAATATATATTCAAAGAGGAGAATAATAATGAAACCTTACCTACTGAAACCCTGCCTTACGGCCATCATGCTTTCTCTTTCCGCCGCTGCCTATGCGGCCGACAACGGGTTGATCGCCATTATTACCCCATCCCACGATAACCCCTTTTTTAAAGCCGAGGCGGAAGGCGCCAAAGCCAAGGCTATTGAATTGGGCTACACCACTCTGGTCGCTTCCCACGATGATGACGTGAGCAAGCAAAACCAATTGATTGAAACGGCGATTGCCCGTAAGGCAAAAGCCATCGTGCTGGATAACGCCGGCGCCGATGCCACCATCGGGCCGTTGAAAAAAGCCAAGGCGGCGGGAATACCGGCTTTTCTCATCGATCGCGAGATTAACGAAACCGGCGTCGCGGTGGCGCAGATTGTCTCCAATAACTATCAGGGCGCGCAGCTTGGCGCCGAGAAGTTTGTTGAATTGATGGGGCAAAAGGGCAAATACGTTGAATTGATCGGTCGCGAGTCAGACACCAACGCGCACGTTCGTTCCCAGGGCTATCACGACGTGATCGATGAATACCAGGATCTGAAGATAGTTGCCCGGCAGACCGCCAACTGGAGCCAGACCGAAGCCTTCAACCGTATGGAATCCATCCTGCAGGCCAATCCGGATATCGCCGGGGTCATTTCCGGCAACGACACCATGGCGCTGGGCGCCGAAGCGGCGCTGAAGGCGGCGGGGCGGCATGATGTCATCGTGGTGGGGTTTGACGGCAGCGACTACGTGCGCGATTCCATTATCAATAAAGGCAACATCAAGGCGACGGTGCTGCAACCCGGCTGGGAGCAGGCGCAGATGGCGGTGGAACAGGCCGACTATTACCTGAAAAACGGTAAAGCCCAGCATGACGAAAAGCAGTTGATGGACTGCATTCTGATTGATGAGTCCAACGCCGGCAAGCTCAGTACCTTTGCGTTGAAACCCTAAGCGCGCGACAACCGTAAAAAGGAGTGACCGGGGAGCGTAAGCGCCCCGAGTCAGGAGAGTGCAACAATAGAGGAGCCATTATGCAGCGTTATCAACGATGCCGTACCGGGTGGATCGGTCTGTGCGCGCTGTTGCTGTCGGCCTGTACGGTGGTGGATCTGGATGAAAACGGCAAGCCGATTATCCCCGTCGATCCGTCCGCGACCCCGAGCTATAACAACATGACGCCGGATACTATTGCGATCCAACTCTGGCAACCGAAGCTGCTGCCGCTGGCACAGGAACAGGCGCTGAGCTGGGATGAACTGAAAAAGCAGCAGGCATCGCTGACGGGCGGCGCAGGCAAAGCGGTATATGCGCGGTTTCAGGGGAAGGTGATGAAAGTCGATCGCCAAGGTCGTGAAGGTCGACTGGAGATCGGCGTGCAGGGCGAGACGGTTGCGTTGCAGCTGGGGCCTATCGTCAAGGGCAATGCGATTCGCGATGCCGCCGGGTTCATTCGCTTTGAGGATTTTAAAAATCAGGTGCAGTTCGCTCAGCTGGCGCGTTCGCTGAATAAAAAGGCCATGGAGAATTTGCCGGCTATTGATGACGACTGGCAGGGAAAAGATATCCAGGTGCTTGCCGCGTTAAGACTGACCGGGCAGGACATCCGCGACGCGGTGCCGCTCGAATTGCTGCCGGCCGAATCATCCGGGGAGGCCCAGTAAATGACCCAGAAACCGGACATTGTCATGGCTACCCGCGGCGTCACGATGCTGTTTCCCGGCACCAAAGCGCTGGATAACGTGGATTACAACGTCTATCGCGGCAAGGTGAATGTAATCATCGGGGAGAACGGCGCGGGCAAATCGACGTTGATGAAAATATTGGCCGGCGTGCAGCAGCCGACCTCCGGCCAGATCCTGCTGAACGGCGAGGTGGTGCGTATCGCCAATACCCGCGATGCGGCGGCCAAAGGCATCGGCATGGTGCATCAGGAGCTTAACCTGTCAGAAAACCTGAGCGTGGCGGAAAACATTTTTCTGGGACGGGAGATTCAGAAAGGGCTGGGCCCCATCGATTACCAGCAACAGGAGAAAATCGCCGCGCAGCTGATGGCGCGCCTCGATCAGGATATTTCGCCGCGCACCGAGGTGGCCGGCCTGAAAGTGGGGCAGCAGCAGCTGGTGGAAATCGCCAAGGCGCTGGCCGAACAGGCCGATATCCTGATTCTGGATGAGCCCACCTCGGCGTTAAGTAAAACCGAAGTGGACATTCTGTTTCGGGTGATCCGCGAACTTACCCGGCAAAACGTCTCCATTATTTATATTTCCCACCGTCTGGAAGAGCTGATGGCCATTGGCGATTACATCACCATTTTGCGCGACGGCCGTTTTCAGGCCGAAGCGGCGGTCAATGAAATCGACGTGCCGTGGATCATTCGGGAAATGCTGGGCGGCGATCCCGTATCCAGTTTCCTGCGGCCGGGGCGGACTTTTGGCGCGCCGGTACTGGAAGCGGAACACATCACCTGCCTCAACGATGCGGGCAACAAAGTGGTCAACGATGTTTCCTTTATGGTGAGAGAGGGCGAAATCGTCGGCATTTACGGTCTGATGGGGGCGGGACGCACCGAACTGTTCGAGTGCCTGCTGGGCACGCAGCATGACTATCTGGGCAAGATTTACCTCGATAGCAAACCGGTGCATACGCGCCTGTCCACCGCCGATCGTATCCGCATGGGCATGAGCCTGGTGCCGGAAGACCGCAAAAAAACCGGTATTTTCCCCTTATCGTCGGTGGCCTCCAACCTGACCATCGCCAGCTTATGGCGGCGGCTGAAATACGGTATGGCGATATTTCACCAGGAGGAGGAGAAAGTGGTCGCCACCACTATCGGCAGTCTGGGCATCAAGGTTTCCTCGCCGCAGGTGGAGATTCAGGCGCTGAGCGGCGGCAATCAGCAGAAAGTGGTTATCGGCCGCTCGCTGCTGACCAGCCCCAAGATCCTGCTGCTGGATGAGCCGACCCGCGGAATCGACGTGGGGGCAAAGGCCGACGTATTTGAAATGATGGTCAAGCTGTCTGAGCAGGGTATCGGCGTACTGTTTTCCACCTCGGACCTGAAGGAAATCATGGCGGTATCGGATCGTATTCTGGTGATGTCGAACGGCAAGCTGACGGCGAATATCGCCCGTCAGTCCGCCAGCGAGTCGGCATTGGTTTCGGCAAGTGCACAAGGGTTCTGACAATGAAAACGACTAACCTTCCGGCGGCGTCCGGCGCGCTATTACCCGGCAAGTTCGTACGCTCGCGTGAGAGCTTGCTGTTGTTGATCCTCAGGCTGCGCACTTTTATCGCGCTGTTTCTGATTCTCGGCTTTTTCGCCTTTACCGTTCCAGGGTTTCTGGCGACCGGCAGCCTGATCATTATGGTCAAACACATCGCCATCAATGCGTTTCTGGCGCTGGGCATCACCTTCGTCATCATCACCGCCGGCATCGACCTGTCGATAGGCGCAACGCTGGGGCTATGCGGCATGATCGCCGGCTATATGATTACCCAGGGGATCGTCCTGCCGATGTTCGGCATCGCCATTTTCCCCAGCGTATGGGTGATTGTGCCGGTGGTATTGCTGATCGGCGCCTTTATCGGGGCGATTAACGGCTGGATCATCACCCGTTACAACGTGGCGCCGTTTATCTGCACGCTGGGTACGATGTACATCGTACGCGGCGCCGCCATGCTGATTTCCGGCGGTGAAACCTTCCCGGGATTGGCGGGGAATCCTCAACTGGGCAATACCGGCTTTGAACTGATTGGCGCAGGCACGATCCTCGGCCTCCCGTTTGCCATCTGGCTGATGTTCGTACTGGCGCTGATTATCGCCTATGTGGCTCGCCGTCTGCCGTTCGGCCGCCATGTCTACGCCATTGGCGATAACGAGCGCGCCGCCGAGCTATCCGGGGTGAAAGTGCGCCAGGTAAAAGTCTGGGTATACACCATTTCAGGTTTCTGCGCCGCCATTGCCGGGATTGTGGTTTCTTCCCAACTGGTCGCCAGCCATCCGGCCACCGGGACGGCGTTTGAAATGAACGCCATCGCCGCGGTGGTGCTTGGCGGAACCTCGCTGGCCGGAGGACGGGGGACGATACTGGGAACGCTGATCGGCGCTTTCGTCATCGGCATTCTGGCGGACGGCCTGGTGATGATGGGGGTAAGTGAATTCTGGCAGATGGTGATTAAAGGCATCGTGATTATCGTGGCGGTCATCATTGACCAGATGCAAAACCGCATGCAGCACAAAGCGGCGATTGTATCGCAAAAGGTAGCAGCGGAAGGGGCGTAGCGGTCTGGCTCGATAGGCTGCCGGTTGCTGCTCGGCAAGCAGGAGGAGGCAGCCGGCGAAACGCGCCGGAACGGGAATGCTGTTTTTTTTGTCTGTTGTGGAATAAATATTCGAATTTGAGTAAAAATTCAAGGCGAGGTGAAGTATGAATCCGTACGCATTGTCGGTGGAGGCGCTGACGCGAAAAGCTCGCGCCATTCGTCGCCGAATCATTAATCTGAATGCCAACAGCCCGGCGGGCGGCCATACCGGGGCCGACCTTTCACAGGTTGAAATCCTGACGGCGCTTTACTTCCGTATCCTGAACTGCGCGCCGGACCGTCTTCAGGACCCGCAGCGGGACATCTATATCCAGTCCAAGGGGCACGCCGTGGGAGGATATTACTGTTGCCTGGCGGAAGCGGGATTTTTCCCTGAATCCTGGCTGGCGACTTATCAGCACCCGGACTCGCACCTGCCGGGACATCCGGTGAAGTACAAGACGCCGGGGATCGAGCTGAATACCGGCGCGCTGGGCCACGGCCTGCCGGTTTCCGTGGGGATCGCGCTGGCGGCGAAACGGGATAACAGCCCGCGGCGGGTTTTTGTGGTGACCGGCGACGGGGAGCTGGCCGAAGGCAGCAACTGGGAAGCGGCCCTGGCGGCGGCGCATTACCAACTGGATAACCTGGTCATCATCAACGACAAGAACAAGCTGCAGCTGGCCGGCACCACTTGTTCCATCATGAATACCGACCCGCTGGCGGATAAATGGCGCGCTTTCGGCCTGAACGTAACCGAATGCGCCGGCAATGATATGCGATCGGTGGTGGAGACGCTGGAGAACCTGCCCGCTAACGGTAAACCCAACGTGGTGATCGCCAATACGGAAAAAGGCGCGGGCATCTCCTTTATTCAGGGGCGCGCGGAATGGCATCACCGGGTGCCGAAAGGCGAAGAAATCGCGCTGGCGTTGGAGGAATTAAAAGATGAGTAACGCAGAACATCTGGCCAGTGTGATGGTCGAGCAATTTATTAAAGCGGTTGATCGGGGCGTCGATCTGGTGCCTGTGGTGGCCGACTCTACCTCCACCGCGAAAATCTCCCCCTTTGTCAAACGCTTCCCCGACCGTATCGTCAACGTGGGGATTGCTGAGCAAACCATGGTGGGGACGGCGGTAGGGCTTTCCATCGGCGGCAAGGTGGCGGTGACCTGTAACGCCGCGCCGTTTTTGATTTCGCGCGCCAATGAACAGGTCAAGGTCGACGTCTGTTACAACAACAGCAACGTCAAGCTGTTCGGGTTGAACGCCGGATGCAGCTATGGCCCGCTCGCCAGTACCCATCACAGTATCGACGATATCGCGGTGCTGCGGGGCTTTGGCAACATTGAAATCTATGCGCCGTCCAGCCCCGAAGAGTGCCGCCAGATTATCGACTACGCCCTGGATCATCAGGGGCCGGTGTATATCCGCCTTGACGGCAAACCGTTACCGGCGTTGCACGATCGCCATTACCGCTTTGCGCCGGGGCAAATCGATGTGCTGCGTACGGGCCGCGATATCACCCTGGTCGGACTGGGGTCTACCGTGCACGAAGTGGTTACCGCCGCTGAGTTACTGGCGGAAAAAGGCATCGCTGCTACGGTGGTCAACCTTTCTTCGGTGCGGCCGTGCGATACTCGCCAACTGCTTGAAATTCTGCGCGCGGCGCCGCGGGTCATCACCGTTGAAGAGCATAACGTCAACGGCGGGGCGGGCAGTCTGGTGGCCGAGGTCCTGGCGGAAGCGGGCAGCGGTATTTCCCTGTTGCGCCTGGGTATTCCCGACGGCCAGTATGCGATAGCGGCGGATCGGGCGGCGATGCGCGCGCACCACGGCCTGGATGCGGCAGGTATTGTGCAGGCGGCGCAGCGTCTCTGTCCGGGAGCCTAATCATGTTTACACCGGTTATTTTGGCAATAGATGAAGGCACGACTAATGCTAAAGCGGTCGCGGTAGATGCCCAGGGGCGTATTCTGTCCAAGGCGGCGGTGGCCTTGCAGATATCCCACCCTGAGCCGGGACGGGCGGAGCAGGACGCCATGGCCATCTGGCGCGCCGTTTGCCAGGCGGTGGAGGCCTGTCTGTCATCGCTGAACCGGGTGCAGGTGGCGGGTATCGCCATCAGCAACCAGCGTGAGTCGGTGCTGATTTGGGAAAGGCATTCAGGACGTCCGTTGACGCCGCTGGTCAGTTGGCAGGATCGCCGTTCGGAACGCTTTTGCCAGGCCTTGCAGGGCGGCGCCGAAGAAAAGCTGATCGAAGCCCGCACCGGTCTGCCGCTGGATCCGCTGTTCCCGGCGGCCAAAATCCACAGCATGCTGGCCGAGTTGCCGGACGGCGTGTCCCGCGCCGCCCACGGCGAGTTATGCGTCGGAACCGTTGACTGCTGGCTTAACTGGCAGCTCAGCGGCGGCCAGGCTTATTCGACGGATTACTCCAATGCCGCCCGCACCCAGCTTTTCGATATTCACCGCCAATGCTGGGATGAAGACCTGCTGGCGCTGTTCGCCATTCCCAGCGTATGCCTTCCCGCCGTGACGCCTTCGTCGGCGCTGCATGGGCATACCGCGCTGACGGAAATCAAAGGGTTGGCGGCCGGCATACCGATCGTCGCGCTTATTGGCGATTCCCACGCCGCACTATACGGACAGGGGATCAACCAAAGCGGCGCCATCAAAGCCACCTATGGCACCGGCTCGTCGTTGATGACCACCATCGCCGGCTCGCACGCTCACTCCAGCGGATTAAGCACCACTATCGCCTGGCATGACGGCGAGCTGCGCTATGCGCTGGAGGGAAATATCACCCATACCGGCTCCGGCTTTGCCTGGATAGGCAATATGCTGGGCATTCCCTCCGTCGCGCAGCTGACGGAGCTGGCCTTGAGCGCGACGTCGGCGCATGGGGTGTTTTTCGTCCCGGCGTTATCGGGACTCGGGGCGCCGCACTGGGATACTCATGCCCGCGGACTGCTCTGCGGCCTGACCGATGCAACCACGCCGGCGACCATCGCCAGAGCGGGGCTGGAATCGATTGCCTACCAGATCGCCGATGTTTTTTTCGCCATGGAGCAGGCGGCGCAATGCGCGCTGCCGGTACTGCGCGTAGACGGCGGCGCCACGCAAAACCGCTGGCTGATGCAATTTCAGGCCGATCTGCTGCAACGTCCCCTTATTCGCAATCATAACGCCGAAGTCTCGGCGCTGGGGGCGGCCTATCTGGGGGGCAAAACGCTGGGATGGTGGCGTGACGGCGAGCAGATCGCTGCCTTGCCGCGAGAAGTGGAGTTTATCGAGCCGCAGGCGCCGAATGGGGCGCTCCAGGAGAGTTACGCGCAGTGGCAGACAGCGGTGGCCCGCGCCCGTTTCACCCGGTCTCTTTGATATGCCGGGCAACAATAGCTGTGCCTGGCTGATTACTAATAAATGAGGACGACTTAATTATGGCAACCTACACCTATCCTGAATTCGGCGCCGGTTTATGGCATTTCGCCAACTATATCGATCGTTACGCCGTCGATGGCTATGGTCCGGCGCTGAGTACGCTGGATCAGATCAAAGCGGCGAAAGAAGTCGGCGAACTCTCTTACGTTGATTTACCCTATCCGTTCACGCCCGGCGTCACGCTGGCGGAAGTAAAAGACGCCCTGAAAGACGCCGGGTTAAAAGCGATTGGCATCACACCGGAAATCTATCTGCGCAAATGGTCGCGCGGCGCGTTTACCAATCCCGATCCCGCGGCGCGGGCGGCGGCCTTTGAGCTAATGCATGAGTCGGCCGGCATCGTGCGTGAATTGGGGGCGAACTACGTCAAAGTCTGGCCGGGACAGGATGGCTGGGACTATCCGTTTCAGGTAAGCCATAAAAACCTGTGGAAGCTGGCGGTTGACGGCATGCGCGATCTGGCCGGCGCCAACCCGGACGTAAAATTCGCCATTGAATATAAACCGCGCGAGCCGCGCGTCAAAATGACCTGGGACTCCGCCGCCCGCACGCTGCTGGGCATCGAAGATATCGGTCTGGATAATGTCGGCGTGCTGCTGGATTTCGGTCACGCGCTGTACGGCGGCGAATCTCCCGCCGACTCCGCTCAGTTAATCATCGATCGCGGCCGCTTATTCGGCATGGACGTCAATGACAATTTGCGCGGCTGGGACGACGACCTGGTGGTCGGCACCGTGCATATGACCGAAATTTTCGAATTCTTCTATGTATTAAAAATCAATAACTGGCAGGGCGTCTGGCAATTGGATCAGTTCCCGTTCCGCGAAAACCATGTCGAAGCCGCCCGGCTATCGATCCGCTTTCTGAAACACGTCTATCGGGCGCTGGATAAACTGGATATTCCCGCGTTGCAGGCGGCGCAGGAAGCGCAGGATCCCTTACGGGCGCAGCGTATCGTACAGGATGCGCTGCTCTCGTCGATCAATGTCGACGAGTAGGGGATAAACCGCCCGCCGGGTTCTCCGGCGGGCATATCACACCAGCGATTCGGCCGTCAGCCTGTCGGTGATCAGCACGTCAATATAGTTGCCCGTTAACGCGCCTCGAATGGCGGCGCTCTTGTCCACGCCGCCGGCCAGGGCGACCACCCGCGGGCAGCGGCGCAACTGCGGCAGCGCCATGCCGATAACCGGATCTTCCTCATCCTGCAATACCGGTTCCCCCCGCGCGTTATAGTAGTGCAGACACAGGTCGCCCACCGCGCCGCGCCGCGCCAATAACTGCAGCATTTCCTCGTGATAATAGTTGCCGGAATTTTTTAACAACTGCGACGGCTCCAGTACGCCAATGCCCACCAGGGCCAGACTGACATTGCTGAATTTGGCCACCACGCTGGACACTTCATCGCTGGTAATCAGCCGGGTGCGGTCTTCCACCGAGCGTTCTATACTTTGCGCCGGCAGCAGATAGGCCGGGCAGTTTAGCAGGTTGGCCAGGGTTTGCGTCAGGATGGTGGCCTGCACGTTGCCGTTGGGGCCGACGCCGCCGAGTAATTGAATCACGCCCCGCGCCTTGGTGCCGAGAGGGTGGAGATTATCCACCATCGCGCGCAGCGTGCTGCTCCACGATGAGATGCCCACCAGATCGTCAGGGCGGATGCTGGTCTGCAGATAATGGGCCGCCGCCGAACCAATGGCCTGTTTCACCTGGGAAAGGTTGGCAGTATCGGCTACATCGACCACAATTGCCTGGTCGATGGCATAGCGTTTCTGAATGGCCGATTCCAGCGCCATAAACATATTGGCGGGCTGAACCACGCTGATTTTGACCACTCCCTCTTTAACCGAGCGGGTAAGGGCGCGTGATACAAAAGATTGCGACAAATGGAGGGAGTCGGCAATTTCTGATTGTTTCATCCCTTCGCTATAATAGAGCGTGGCGATCTTGACCAACAGTCGCTGTTCGTCCTGCTTTGACATGTTTACCCCTCCGGTTGACGCGCGCCTATCATTTTTATTCAGCTTGGAATAAATAACAAGCACAGGCGACGGTCGCGGCACACGGCAGGGGGCGTGATTTCCCAGCCGGCGGGGGAAATGGTAATTTAATGGGGTTTATCGCCAAAATTTGGCATAATTCATTTAGTTAATAGGAAATAACAGGAAAAAAAACGTGAAATATTTGCTGATTTTTTTACTGGTGCTGGCGATATTCATCATTTCTGTCACACTTGGCGCGCACAACGATCGGGTGATTACGTTTAATTATCTGCTGGCGCAAGGGGATTATCGCGTATCAACGCTGCTCGCCACCCTGTTTGCGCTGGGATTTATTCTTGGCTGGGTAATCTGCGGTCTGTTTTATCTTCGTCAGCGCATTGCATTAGGCCGCGCGCAACGTAAAATCAAGCGTCTGGAACAACAACTCTCTGCCTCTAACGAGGAAAGCGTGGCGCCAGTACAGCCTGCCACCCACTAAGGAAACATTCTCTATGTTAGAACTGCTGTTTCTGTTGCTGCCAGTGGCCGCCGCTTACGGTTGGTACATGGGCCGCAGAAGTGCGCAGCAGGACAAAGAGCAGGAGTCCAACCGCCTGTCGCGTGAGTACGTCACCGGGGTGAACTTTCTGCTATCCAATCAGCAGGATAAAGCCGTCGAACTGTTTCTCGACATGCTCAAGGACGACAGCAACACCTTTGAAGCCCATCTCACGCTGGGCAATCTGTTTCGTTCCCGCGGCGAAGTCGACCGCGCCATCCGCATTCATCAGGCGCTGACCGAAAGCACCTCGCTTACCTTTGAGCAGCGTTTGCTGGCGGTACAGCAGCTGGGGCGCGACTATATGGCGGCGGGGCTGTACGACCGCGCCGAAGAAATTTTCAACCAGTTGGTGGATGAAGAGGATTTCCGCCGCAGCGCCTTGCAGCAGCTTTTGCTGATCCACCAGGCAACCAGCGACTGGCTGAACGCCATCGATGTGGCGGAAAAGCTGGTCAAAATGGGTGAAGATCAACTGCGGGTGGACATTGCGCATTTCTACTGCGAGCAGGCGCTGCTCGCCATGGGGAGCGACGATCTGGACAAGGCGCTGGCGCTGCTGAAAAAGGGCGCCGCGGCGGATAAACAGTGCGCCCGCATATCGATTATGATGGGGCGCATCTATATGGCGCAGCAGCAGTACTCCCGCGCCGTTGAATCGCTGCAACAGGTGCTCGACCAGGACAAAGAACTGGTCAGTGAAACGTTGCCGATGCTGCAGGAGTGCTATCAGCATTTACAGCAGCTTCAGGTCTGGGCCGAGTTTCTGAAACGCTGCGTGGAAGAGAACACCGGCGCGACCGCGGAGCTGTTGCTGGGCGATATTCTTGAGCAAGAGCAGGGGACGGAAGCGGCGCAGGTATACATCACCCGCCAGCTTCAGCGGCACCCGACGATGCGCGTATTTCATCGGCTGATGGATTTTCACCTCAATGACGCGGAGGACGGCCGGGCAAAAGAGAGCCTGCTGGTGCTGCGCGACATGGTCGGCGAGCAAATCCGCACCAAACCGCGCTATACCTGCCGCAAGTGCGGCTTCACCTCGCAGTCGCTCTACTGGCACTGTCCTTCCTGCCGTTCCTGGGCAAGCATCAAACCTATCCGCGGCCTGGACGGCCAGTAACGGTATTATGGTCCCGAATACGCGGCGGATTTATCCACTTAGTTACAACATACTAAAAGATGCTACAAATTCGCCGTTTCAGACGCCATCGGCGAGGACATTCGCTTAACAGGCGGCTGGGATTTCCGCCGCCGGACATGTAGAATGCGGCGGGAATTTTGAACGCGAACATGGCTAACAGCAACGGGTGACACGTGAAAAACCAGAACAGAGAACGGAATAACCAATCTGCATCATCCCCGATTATTGTGGCGCTGGACTATGCCGATCAAGCGGCGGCGTTGGCGTTTGTCGACCGTATCTCCCCGCGGGATTGCCGGTTAAAAGTCGGCAAAGAGATGTTCACGCTGTTTGGCCCGGCGTTTGTGCAATCGCTCCGGCAGCGGGGTTTTGACGTATTCCTCGACCTGAAATTTCACGATATCCCCAATACCGTCGCCCACGCCGTCGCCGCGGCGGCCGATCTGGGCGTCTGGATGGTGAATGTGCACGCCAGCGGCGGGGCGAGAATGATGATGGCGGCGAAAGACGCGCTATCGCCATTCGCCGGCGATGCGCCGTTATTGACCGCCGTGACGGTGCTGACCAGTATGGAAGCGGAAGATCTGCGCGAGCTGGGCATTACCGCCAGCCCGGCGGAGCAGGCGGAAAGACTGGCGCAGCTGGCCTATAACTGCGGTCTTGACGGCGTGGTCTGTTCCGCCCATGAGGCGCAGAGCCTGAAACGGCTATGCGGCGAACAATTTAAACTGGTTACGCCGGGCATTCGCCCCGCCGGCAGCGACGTCGGCGATCAGCGGCGTATCATGACGCCGCTTCAGGCGCAGCAGGCCGGAGTGGATTATATGGTGATCGGCCGGCCGATTACCCAGTCCGCCGACCCGGCGCAAACGCTGCGCGATATCCGCGCCTCGCTGGCCGCGGAGGAGTGAGAGATGAGTGGTGACGACAACAGCCGCCTGGTGTACTCCACGGAAACCGGGCGTATCAAACCGCAAGAAGAGAAGGCCGCCCCTCCCCGGGGAGACGGCATTGTGCGCATTCAGCGGCAGACCAGCGGACGTAAGGGAAAAGGGGTTTGCGTGATCAGCGGTATCGATCTTGCGGACGCCGCGCTGGATAAGCTGGCGGCCGAATTAAAGAAAAAGTGCGGCTGCGGCGGCGCGGTGAAAGACGGCGCCATCGAAATTCAGGGCGATAAGCGCGACCTGCTCAAACAGCTGCTGGAAGCCAAGGGAATGCGGGTCAAGCTGGCCGGCGGGTGAGGCAGGCGGCGTCGCCCGCCCCCGACGCCTGGACGCGCTCGATCACCACTTGACCGCATCCTTCTGCCAGGCCAGCAGACGATCGCGAATGGCGAACAGCAGCGTTATCAGGGAAGAAAACAGTATCGCCATCACAATCAGCGCGGCGTACATATTGGAGTAGGCCGCCCAGCCCTGCGCCCACTGCAGATACCAGCCCAGTCCCGCTTTTACGCCGATCATTTCCGCGGTAACCAGCACCGAAAAAGAGGCGCCGAGCCCCATAAACAGCCCGGTGAACACGTGCGGCAGCGAGGCGGGGATCGCCACGCGCAGGATCAGAAATCGGGAGTCCGCCCCCAGGGTTCGCGCCACGTCGTAGTAATTTTTATCCACGCTGGCGACGCCGGACCAGGTTAACACCGTTAGCGGGAACCAGCTGGCCAGGGCGATCAAAAAAATCGCCGCGGCAAAGCTGGAGGGAAAAATGTAGAGCGACAGCGGCAGCAGGGCAATGGGCGGAACCGGTCCGAGAAAACGCAGCACCGGATGAACCCAATAGCCCAGTACCTGCGACCAGCCGATGGCCACGCCGGTAATAAATCCCGCGACGCTGCCGAACAGGAACCCCAGCCCCAGCAGCCTGAGCGAATGCAGTACGCTTTCGCCCAGCCGGGCCCAGTCGGTGGCGTAGGCTTCCACCAGCGCATGGGGCGGGGCGAAAAAGGGGACCGGCAACAGGGCGAGTTTCGCCGTCGCGATTTCCCACAGGGTGGTCAGCAACGCCAGCGCAATCAGCCAGCGGCCGCTGTTGCGCACGGTTTTGGTCACCGGCTGGAAAAACAGCCGCAGGCCGGGGAGCCGTTCCAGCAGCGCCAGCGAGAGAATGATTGCCGCAAATACCGCGACGATAATATTGGTTTCGGCGACATAGCGCGGCTTGACGAAGCCGGTGACCTTTTCCGGCCACAGCAGTATCAGCAGCGCCAGCGCCCCCCACAGCAGAGCGGCGATCAGCCCGCTATACCAGAATGGCGAAACGCCGCGAACCTCATTGAGCGCATCCGAGGATGACTGGACGCGACTCTCTGATAAAAGAGATTTATCCGACATAGACTCTCCCGCTAGTCGAAAGTGGTAAATTCACATGTGACCTGCGCGCCGGGTCAGGAATGGGCGTGCTGGGCGTTCCCGGTGGCGTTCAGCACGTCGGGCACATAGTGAACGGCGAAACTTTCGGCATCCGTATCCGGCCGTATCACCTTGATGGTTTTCAGCTCGTTGACATAAAAAGCCACCTCTTTGCGCAGCTGTTCACCGGTTGAGTGATGGTTGTGGGTATGCTCGGTCAGGATGGTGGCGATATCCTGGGCCGGAATATTGCTGGGCAGGTAAGGCGCGAAGATTTCAGCCGTCTCCGTCGGATGGTCGGCCGTCCACTGCTGAGCATCCACGATGGCCTGGGTAATGGCTCTGGCGATCTCGGGCCGCTCGCGTACCAGCGAGCCGCGCAGACCCAGCACGCAGCAGGTGGTATTGGCGTATTCGCCCACCAGATTATTGGAAATCTCCACCAGTTGGTCGTTGCGCTTGATCAGCCATGATTGCGGGTCCTCGCCGGCAATCGCCTGAACTTCCCCCTTGCGCAGCGCTTCGCCGAACAGATCGGCGGGATACTGCACCCAATTCACCTGCCGATCGGGATCGATCCCCTGTTTCGCCAGTTGAATGGCGAAAAAGTTGCGCACCGGGCTGGCCTGATCGGTGACGGCCACCGATTTTCCGGCCAGATCGGCGATGCTGCTGATATTACTGTTGCGCGGCACCAGTAAGCGCATGCAGCCGCCGTGGGTGCCGGCGGTCAGGTTGACATCAAATCCCTGTTCCAGCGGTTTCAGCCAGCGCAGCGCCATACCGATGCCGCCGTCGGCGTGACCGGTGGCGATGGCCTGCAACAGCGCGTCTGTCGGGCCGCTGAAATTCACCGGCTCCACTTTCAGGCCGTATTTTTCAAACAGTCCCTGTCTTAGCGCCACGGAGATGGGCGCCTGGCAGACCGCCGTCTGGCCCCATGCCAGTTTTACGGTGGTGAGCGCGGCGTTTTGCGCCGGGGCGGCAGGCGGCGCGCCCAGCGCGGGAAATGCGCTCAGTCCGGCCGCGGCGCCGGCCACACCCAGTGACGCCAGAAAGCGTCGTCTTGAAAGTAAAAATGCGCGATCAGACATAAACATGCCCCTTGTTTTTAAATGTCTTTAGATAAACTATGTTGCTCTTGAAAGGATGATACCGGCTATATGTCCTTATAAAATGTCATTTAGCGGGAAATAATAAATAACTTTATGTAATTTAATATGCTGAAATATTTATAACGACTCGGTGTTATTATTTTTGTGACTAATTTAACGTTATTAATACATCTGGCGTTATCTGGCAATGCTTATTCATAATTATGCTACCTAAAACAGAACGCTTTATTCTATCCTGAGACCAGGATAAAGTTTTCCGGCGCTGGCTAATGAATTTATTTTCATGCAAACGTCAACGTCTCAACGTCATTGTTTTTATTTAACGGAAATGATTATTTTCGGGAGTGTACTCGATATGGCCATTACTCATGCCGCCGCCAGCGCCTATAAGGAAAATTTATCCGGATTAAATTTAGAGGTTAATCACGTCAGCCACGCGTTCACCCTGGAAGGCAGTATTCTGCCGGTGCTGAACGATGTCTCTATTTCGGTGGCGCCGGGTGAGTTTATCGCGCTGCTGGGGCCTTCCGGCTGCGGCAAGTCTACCTTGCTGCGCCTGATCGCCGGTCTGGAAACACCGTTGCAGGGGCAACTGCTGGCCGACGGAGAGCCCATCACCCGGCCCGATCCCTCCAGGGTGGTGGTATTCCAGGACCCGACGCTGTACCCATGGCGCACCGTCTGGCAGAACGTCGCGCTGGGACTTCAGGCGCGCGGGGAACTGGATGAGGCGGGGAAACAGCGCGTCGATCGCTTTTTGCAGCATGTCGGGCTGGATCAGTTCGCCCGCGCCTGGCCGCGCCAGCTATCGGGCGGCATGGCGCAGCGCGCCTCGCTGGCCAGGGCTCTGGTGAACAAGCCGCGTCTGCTGATTCTGGATGAGCCCCTCGGCAAACTGGATTCCCTGACCCGCATTCGCATGCAGGGGGAATTGCTCAGTCTGTGGCAGGAAAGCGGCTACAGCGCGCTAATGGTGACGCACGATGTGGAAGAGGCGCTGTTGCTGGCCAATAAAGTGGTCGTTTTCAGCCCGCGTCCGGCGCGTATTCTGCAAACCATCGAGGTGACCTTGCCTTATCCGCGCCGCCGTAACGATCCTCACCTGGTTGAGCTGCGTACCCAGGTGCTGGAATTACTGGGAATGGAAAACAATATTGAACCGACCGCGTAATATTTTAACAAGGAGTGACGATGAGCGACCTGAATGAATATCTGGCGCAAAAAAGGGCGGCGCTGTTAATTCGCAATGCCCGCGATCCGGCAACGATAAAACCGGAGACGATTACCGCCCGTGCCACGGCGGAAGGACGCAGCGGGATTCGGCATATTCGTATTCGCGAACATCATATTATCAGCGACAGCCCGCCGGATTTCGCCGGATATAATCTTGGTCCCGCTTCCCCGGAAATTTTTATCGGTTCGTTATCCAGCTGCCTGACGCATATATTTCTGATTCATGCGGCAGATCGACAGATTCCGCTTTCCCGCCTGGAAGTTGAAGTGCAGGCGGATGTTGATTTACGCGCCGGAAAAGAGGGTTATGAAGATATTCCCTTTTATCCTTTTAACCTGCGCTATACGGTGGAAATAGATTCGTCGGCCGACGAAGCGGAAATTACCGCTCTGCATCAGGCGGTGGAAACCTGGTGTCCGGTGTTGAATCTGATTAAACGGCCGCAGCCGCTGGAAGGGACTATCCGCTATCGGCACGTCGCCGCCTGACGGAAAATGAAATGGAGCATTGCAGCTCCATTTCATAAAAAACGATGATGGTGATTTGGACGCTTAATCAACCTGACGGCCGATAATTCCCCCGATGGCGGCGCCGCCCAGCGTGCCTAACGTGCCGCCGTCGGTTAAAATGGCCCCGCCGACCGCGCCCGCGCCCGCGCCAATCGCGGTATTACGGTCACGCTTGGACATATTCGAGCAGCCGGCCAGCGCCACTGACAGTACGATGGCTAAAGCCGCGCTGGTAAATTGTTTGTTCAGTTTCATATTTTCCCCTTTCACTCTCGACCTCACCCTTTTATTCAGTGAGGAATATCGTAATGCAACACTTTTACCGCATTAAATAAGCGTACAGCGCCTTCCGTGGCCTGGTGACAAGTATAATGCTCGGTAAAAATCGCAACAGGTAAAAAATCTTAATTCCCTTACGTTACGATAACGATAGCAATATTTGGTAAAGATGGTTGTTTTTTAACCGCTGGAATGAAAATAAATAGTGAGTTATAGCAGAACGCTGCCGGATCTTTAGCGATTTAGCCCATAGCGGCGCTGCCCAGCGGCCGGGAGAATGGCGTTAATACACCATTGAGAGGGCGGACAATGTTAGATGAACTCAGGCGGCAGGTACTGGAAGCCAATCTGGCATTGCCGCAGCACCGGTTGGTGACATTTACCTGGGGAAACGTCAGCGCGGTGGACAGGGCGCAAGGACTGATGGTGATTAAGCCGTCCGGGGTCGAGTATGCCGCGATGACCGTGGATGATATGGTGGTGGTTGAGCTGGAGAGCGGCAACGTGGTCGCCGGGACGAAAAAACCCTCTTCCGATACCGATACCCACCGGGTGCTGTACCTGGAGTTCCCCGCCATTGGCGGTATAGTTCATACCCATTCCCGCCATGCCACCATCTGGGCGCAGTCCGGCCGGGATATTCCCGCCTGGGGCACCACTCATGCCGATTATTTTTATGGCGCCGTTCCCTGTACCCGTTTAATGACGGATGAGGAAATTAACGGGCGCTATGAATGGCAGACCGGCCGGGTCATTGTGGAAACCTTTCATTCCCGCCGGCTTTCCCCGACGGATATTCCGGCGGTGCTGGTGAATGCGCACGGTCCTTTTGCCTGGGGAAAAGACGCCGCCGGCGCGGTGCATAACGCCGTGGTGCTGGAGGAGATTGCCTATATGGGCCTATTCTCGCGCCAGTTAACGCCGGATCTGGACGCCATGCAGCAAACGCTGCTGGATAAGCATTACCTGCGCAAACACGGTAAAAACGCCTACTACGGGCAATAAGCGCCGCAAAAATAATCCCTCCGTTGCGGAGGGATTTTGCAGGGGCGGAATACTAAACGCCTTGCTTAACCATGCGGCGCTTCCTCGCGGAATACGGCCGGCGTTTCCTGAGCCGTCGGCTTCTCGCTTTTCAGCGCGCGGCGGATGATAAACAGCGCCGATATCAGCATGGTGACGGCGACCAGCATAAAGAACCCGCACAGCGCGGCGTTAATCTGGTTGCTGAATACGATGGTCTCCATATCCTTGATGGTTTTGGCCGGGGCGATCAGCGTGCCTTGCTCAATACCGGCGGAGAAACGCCTGGCCTGAGCCAGAAAGCCGATGTTGGCCTGTTCATGGAAAATTTTCTGCCAGCCGGCGGTCATCGAGGTAATGAACAGCCAGATGGTCGGCAGGATGGTCACCCAGGCATAGCGCTGTTTTTTCATTTTGAACAGCACCACGGTGCCGAGAATCAACGCCATGGACGCCAGCATCTGGTTGCCGATGCCGAACAGCGGCCACAGGGTGTTGATGCCGCCCAGCGGATCGATAACCCCCTGATAGACGAAGAAACCCCAGCCGGAGACGGCGACGGTGGTGCCCGCCAGGTTGCCCAGCCACGAATGGCTGTTCGCCAGCCGGGGGATCACCACGCCCACCAGATCCTGCACCATAAAGCGGCAGGCGCGGGTGCCGGCGTCCACGGCGGTCAGAATAAACAGCGCTTCAAAAAGAATGGCGAAGTGATACCAGAACGCCATCATCGCCCGGCTGTTAAAGATTTCGGTAATGATGTAGGCCATCCCCACGGCGAAGGTGGGCGCGCCGCCCGCGCGGGACAGCACCGAGGCCTCGCCCACGTCTCTGGCAATCTCGGAAAGCGCTTCCGGCGTAATGACGAATCCCCAGCTATTAATCACCTGCGAGGCGTTTTCCACCGTGGTGCCGATCAGCGCCGCCGGCGAGTTCATGGCGAAATAAACGCCGGGTTCAATCACCGAGGCGCAGATTAACGCCATGATGGCCACAAAGGACTCCATCAGCATGGCGCCGTAGCCGATAAAGCGGATATGGCTCTCGCGCTCCACCAGTTTCGGCGTGGTGCCGCTGGAAACCAGCGCATGGAAACCGGAAATCGCGCCGCAGGCGATAGTAATAAACAGGAAAGGAAACAGGCTGCCGGAGAATACCGGGCCGCTGCCGTCGATAAAGCGGGAAACGGCGGGCATTTTCATCTCCGGCATGGCGAAGACGATGCCCACCGCCAGCCCGACGATGACGCCGATTTTCAGAAAGGTGGAGAGATAATCACGCGGCGCCAGCAGCAGCCACACCGGCAGCACGGAGGCGATAAAACCGTAAATCACCAGCGCCCAGGTCAGCGAGGTGCCTTTTAAGGTGAAGAAGGGGCCCCAGTACGGATGCGCGGCGATATTGCCGCCATAGACAATCGCCAGCATCATCAGCACGAAACCGATAAGCGATATCTCGGCGATTTTCCCCGGACGCAGGAAGCGCATATAAACGCCCATAAACAGAGCGATCGGAATGGTCGCTGCAATGGTGAACAGACCCCAGGGGCTGTCCGCCAGCGCTTTTACCACCACCAGCGCCAGCGCCGACAGGATAATGATCATCACCCCCAACGCCCCAAGCATGGTAATTACCCCGGCAAAGGCGCCCAGCTCCTGTTTAGCCATTTCTCCCAGAGAACGCCCGTCGCGGCGGGTGGAGATAAACAGCACCAGAAAATCCTGCACCGCGCCGGCAAGCATTACGCCGACTAAAATCCAGATGGTGCCGGGCAGAAACCCCATCTGCGCGGCGAGGATCGGGCCGACCAGCGGGCCGGCGCCGGCAATGGCGGCAAAATGGTGACCGAACAGCACCCATTTATTGGTGGGAACATAGTCCAGGCCGTCGTTATGGCGCTCCGCCGGCGTCAGACGCCGGTCATCGAGTTCAAAAACTTTCTTGGCGATAAACAGACTGTAGAAACGATAGGCAATGCTGTAACAGGATACGGAGGCAACCACCAACCACACGGCATTCACGTGCTCACCGCGGCTCAGGGCCAGCATGGCGAAAGCGGTAGCGCCCGCCAGACCGACCAATAGCCAGATCACGATGCTCTTGACGTTATTCATAACAACGGCTCCTTCGGTATTCAGGAAGATATGTCGCACGAGTGTTAAGGCAATTTAACAATAGTGGGTTTGTTGCCGAAGAGAAGCGGGCGGATATGAAAATGTGAGCAACCATAAATTTCTGTAAAGAAATTTAAACGAGCGGACGATTACTCGCTGAAAAACAGCGTGAAAGAGGGGGATAGCACGGAATTTTCTGCCGTAAGCAAGCCCTGTGGTTAATCACAGGGCTGACAACCGGTTTAAGGAAGAACGTTACCCGCCGCGCGGTAGATCTCATACCACTCGTCGCGGCTCAGCCGCAGCTCGGAGGCGAGCGCGATATCCTGGATGCGCGCAGGGTTCATACTGCCGACGATCGCCTGCATATCGGCCGGGTGACGCAAGATCCAGGCGATGGCGATGGTGGTGTTTTTAACCTGATACTGACCGGCGATACGGTCGATAACGGCGTTCAGCTCAGGAAATTTTGCGTTATCCAGAAAAACGCCTTCGAAGAAACCGTATTGAAAAGGCGACCATGCCTGGATGGTCATATCGTGCAGCCGGCTATATTCCAGAATGGCCCCGTCGCGATCGGCGGCGGACGCATTGGTCATGTTGACGTTAAAGCCCGCGTCAATCATGCCGGTGTGCATAATGCTGAACTGAAGCTGATTGGCGATCAACGGCTGGCGCACCGCTTTTTTAAGCAGTTCGATTTGCAGCGGATGCTGATTACTGACGCCGAAATAACGCACTTTGCCGCTTTTTTCCAGCGCATCGAAAGCGCCGGCCACCTCGTCGGGTTCGAACAGGGTATCCGGACGATGCAGCAGCAGGGCGTCAAGGTAGTCGGTTTTTAAGCGCCGCAGGCTGCCTTCCACCGAGGAGATGATGTGCTCTCGGGAAAAATCGAAAAAGCCTTTGCGGATGCCGCATTTCGATTGCAGCAGGATAGCGTCGCGG
This sequence comes from Brenneria corticis, assembly GCF_003115855.1. Taxonomy (GTDB): domain Bacteria; phylum Pseudomonadota; class Gammaproteobacteria; order Enterobacterales; family Enterobacteriaceae; genus Brenneria; species Brenneria corticis. The sequence continues at coordinate 107,007 of NZ_KZ819077.1, read as the reverse complement.
CTGACGCCGGTTTTCCGCAATCCGGCGGCAAAAATCTCTTCTGATTTCCCCGTACCGTAAATATCGGCATGATCGAAAAAAATCGATTCCGGCATCAATCGAGGCCCGAATTACGGCGGCGGCCTGATCCGGCGTTTGCGAATCCATTCTCATGCAGCCTAGAGCAATGTTCGACGCGCGTAAGCTGGATGCGCCTATTGTGATTTTTTTCACCTGCAATCTCCTGCTATAGAAAAACATGTCGTGGCCGGCTCACGAATGAGCCGGCGACAAAGGAACATTATGCGGCGGGTTTGGCGATGATGCTACGGGTGGCGAGGCGAACCTCGGCAATAACCACATCCAGGGTATCGCCCTGACGGTAAACCTCTTCACCTTTTACCAGCACCGTGCCGTTCTCCTGGCTGCATACCAGTTCGTCGCGCACGGCGTGGACAAAGGAGGAGGGAATAAACGCCACCGCGCCGTTATCCAGCAGGCGAACGCGCAGGCCGCCGCGGGTGACATCGATGATTTCCGCCGGGAAGCGGGCGCTGGTGCCGGCCTTATCATTCAGGAAACGGGCATAGAGCCAGTCGCCGACGTCCCGCTCGGCCATGCGGTTAAGGCGGCGGCGCTCGGAGAGCTGCACGGTCACTTCATCCTGAGGTTTCTCCGCCGGCTGCCCGGCGATCAGCGCTTTCAGCAGGCGATGGTTGACCATATCGCCATACTTGCGAATCGGCGAGGTCCAGGTGGCGTAGGCTTCCAATCCCAGTCCGAAATGCGGCCCCGGCGTGGTGCTGACTTCGGCGAATGACTGGAAGCGGCGGATGCGGCTGTCCAGGAACGGCGTGGGCTGCGCGTCCAGTTCGCGGCGCAGGGCGCAGAAACCGTCGAGGGTCAGCAATGACTGCGCATCGGTCTGCACGCCAAACGAATCCAGTACCGCCACCGCCTGTTCGACGGACGCCGGATCAAAGCCGTTATGGACGTTGTAGATGCCGAATCCCAGTTTGTCGCGCAGCACCACGGCCGCGCAGACGTTGGCGGCGATCATCGCCTCTTCGACGATGCGGTTGGCGATGCGCCGCGGTTCGACGACGATATCCAGCACTTCGCCTTTTTCGCCCAGCAGGAAGCGGTAGTCCGGGCGGTCTTTGAATACCAGCGCATGCGTCTTGCGCCATTCGCCGCGCGCCAAACAGACGCGCTGCAGCAGGCGAATTTGTTGCGCAATGGCGTCGCTCGGCGGCTGCCATTCGCCTTGCTGTTCCAGCCAGTCGGATACGTCGTCATAGGCCAGCTTGGCTTTGGATTCTATCCAGGCGGCGAAGAAGCGAATGTCGTCCCCCAACGTGCCGTCGGCGGCGATGGTGACGCGGCAGGCGAGAACCGGACGGCGTTCGTCGGCGCGCAGCGAGCAGATGTCGTCGGACAGCTGGCGCGGCAGCATCGGAATATTGAAGCCGGGCAGGTAATTGGTGAAGGCGCGCTGGCGGGCGATGTTGTCCAGTTCGCTGCCGGCTTCGACGTACGCGGTGGGATCGGCGATGGCGATAGTCAGCAGCAGCGAGCCGTCGCCGTTGTCCTGTACGTACAGCGCATCATCCATATCTTCGGTGGTGGCGCTGTCGATGGTGACGAAGTTCAGGGCGGTGAGATCTTCGCGCGCCAGCGCGCCATCGTTGAGCTCGCTGGTTGCGGCGTCCGGCGCCGCGCGTTCCAGATTATGACGTGACAACGTCACCCACCACGGCGCCAGCGGATCGTCGCCGGTGGTGATGTACTGGGTCAATTCGGCATGAAAACCGCGGTCGCCCTTGAGCGGGTGGCGGCGCATTTCCGCCACCGCCCAGTCGCCGTCCTGAAACTGATGGCCGAGGTCGCGGGCGGGGCGGCAGCCGATGGCCTCTTTCAATAAAGGATGGTCGGGAATAATCGCTAAACGATCGTCTTTTTTCTGAACGCGGCCGACAAAGCGGCTCAGGAAAGGCTCAATCAGCTTTTCCGGCTCGACGATTTCGCGATCTTTATCGGTGTGCAGCGTGGCGCTGATGCGGTCGCCGTGCATCACTTTTTTCATCTGCGGCGGCGGAATGAAATAGCTTTTTTGTCCGTCAGCTTCCAGAAAGCCAAACCCTTTGTCAGTGCCTTTGACGACACCTTCAACCCGTGGCGTCTGCGAATGAAGTTGCTGTTTTAGCTGTGCAAGCAGCGGATTATCTTGAAACATAGCGTCCAGAAATACGGTTGTAAGTAGCTCGATTAGCGGCTGACAGTTTTACGCGAATCGGGGGCCGGCGGCAAGCTTGATGTGCGGATGATCCGGCGTACGGATAGGCCGCTTGCGGCGCGCCGGGCCGTTGGCGACGGCGCGATAGCTGGTGATGAATTATTGAGGAAAATGTGACCAGGCGCAAACTGTGAATTTTTTGTCTAGTTGTATAGACAAATAGTGCCGTTTTCCAGCTATTACTTAACCAGTAGCGGAAAACAGGAAGGGCAAGTGATGAAAGATTTGGGCAATAAGGTTCATGCATTCGGCAAAGCGCTGATGATGCCGATTTCGGTGATCGCCGCCGCCGGGATTTTCCTGGGACTGGCGGCGGCGATGCAAAACCCGGCCATCACCGGCGATGCCTTCGCGGAGATGAAAATCCCCCAGCTGATCATCGGCTTTATTCGCCAGATTGCCGGCGCGCTGTTTGCCAACCTGCCGCTGTTTTTCGCCGTCGCCAGCGCCATCGGCCTGGCGAACGCCGAGAAGACGACGGCGGCGTTCGCCGCGGTGATCGGCTTTATTTCCATGCACGTCGGGGTTAAGGCGACGCTTACCGCGCAAAACCTGACGCCCGCCACCACCGCCGTCGATGCGCTTACCGCGGCGGGGATGGACCACACCGCCGCGCTGATGTACGCCGCCGAATTCACCCAAACGCTGGGGATCTTCACCTATAACATGAGCGTACTGGGCGGGGTGATCGCCGGGGTGCTCACCGCGCTGCTGCACAACCGCTTCTACACCATTGAACTGCCCACGGCCATCAGCTTTTTTGGCGGGCGGCGCTTTGTGCCCATCATCACCGTGGTCTGTCTGCCGCTGGTGGGCGTCGGGCTGGCGCTGATCTGGCCGACCATCGGCCAGGGCATCGCCTGGGTGGGGGAACTGATCGGCCACAGCGGGCAGTACGGCGCGTTTCTGTACGGTTTTTCAGAACGCATTCTGATCCCGACGGGGCTGCATCATATTCTGAATGAAACGGTGCGTTTTACGCCGATTGGCGGCATCGCCACCATTGATAATCAAACGGTGGTGGGCGCGCTGAATATCTTTAACGCGTCGCTGACGAACCCCGGCGCGGTGAGCGATGACGCTATTCGCGAAGCAACCCGCTTTCTCGCCCAGGGCAAGATCCCCATCATGATGTTCGGTCTGCCGGGGGCGGCGCTGGCGATGTATCACTGCGCGCGGCCGAAGCACAAAAAGCGGGTAAAGGCGCTGGTGCTGGCCGGGGCGCTGGCCTCGTTCACCACCGGCATCACCGAACCGCTGGAATTCTGCTTTATTTTTGTCTCGCCGCTTTTATATCTGATCCACGCCGTACTGAGCGGGCTCTCCTTTATGCTGATGTCCGTTCTGCATCTGATGATCGGCAACATTCAGGGCGGAGCGATCGATCTGGTGGTGTTCGGCATGCTGGGCGGCGCGGAAACCCGCTGGTGGTACGCCGTGCTGCTGGGAGGGATTTACTTCCTGGCCTACTACTTCATCTTCAAGCTGGTTATCCGTCGGATGAACGTCGAGACGCCGGGACGGGAGTCGGAAGAGCAGTCGCCGGAAGCCACCGCCGTCAGCGCCGACCAGCGCACGCAAAACATCATCGCCGGACTGGGCGGCGAGAGCAATATCGCCGAGGTGGATTGCTGCTTTACCCGTCTGCGCGTGCAGGTAAAAGACATGACGCTGGTGGTGGACAAGACCTTGATGACCACCGGCGCCAACGGCATCAAGCGGGTTAACGAGCATAACATCCAAGTTATTTACGGTCCGAAAGTGGAGAAAATCGCCAATGACGTCAAAACCGCGCTTGGCGTGACAGGGTAACCTTTCTTTCAATCAAACCAAACAGGATAGGGCTATGACAAAGCGGTACAGCATGGTAATCGTCGGGGGCGGATCGACCTGGACGCCGGGTCTGCTGAAAGCGTTGTGCAAACGCCAGGCCACGTTCCCGCTGCGGCGGCTGGTAATGTATGACGTCGACGCCGGGCGGCAGGCGGTGATTGGCGAGTTCGCCCGGCTATTGTTTAGCGAAGAGTACCCGCAGGTGGACTTTTCCTACACCACCGATGTGGAAGAGGCGTTCCGCGAGGTGGATTTTGTTTTCTGCCAGATGCGCACCGGCGGTTATGCCATGCGCGAAAAGGACGAGAAGATCCCGCTGTCGCTGGGGGTTATCGGACAGGAGACCTGCGGTCCCGGCGGTTTCGCCTATGGCATGCGCTCCATCGGCGACATGATTGAACTGGTGCAGAACGTCCGAGCCCGTTCGCCGGACGCGTGGATCCTTAATTACACCAATCCGGCGGCGATCGTCGCCGATGCGCTGCGGGTGAAATTTCCCCACGATCGGCGCATCCTCAATATTTGCGACCAGCCGGTCAATCTGCTGCGTTCCTATGCCCGGCTGCTGGGGCGCGACGCCGATGAGTTCGAACCGGTCTACTTCGGTCTTAACCATTTCGGCTGGTTTACCCATTTGTATGACCGGCAGGGAACGGACCTGCTGCCGCAGTTGCAAGAGATTATTCTCAATCAGGGGTTTAAACCGGCGGATGCGGAGCAGCGCGATCGCTCCTGGCTGGACACCTATGCGGTGGTGGCCGACATGATGCGCGATTTCCCCGACTATCTGCCCAACACCTATCTGCAATACTACCTCTATCCCGAGTATAAGCTGAGCAAGCTGGACCCGAACTATACCCGCGCCAACGAAGTGATGGCCGGAAGGGAGAAGCGGGTATTTGAAACCTGCCGCGCCGCGGTGCAGGCCGGCACCACCAAAGACGCCAGCGTAGTGCATAACGACGCCCACGGCGACATGATCGTCGAGGTCGCGGAGTCGATCGCCGGCAACCAGCGGCGGATTTTTGTGGTGATTGTGGAAAACAACGGCCTGATAAACAATCTGGATGACAGCGCGATGGTGGAAGTGGCCGCCACGTTGGGCATCAACGGTCCGCGCCCCTTCGGCGTCGGCCCCATTCCGACCTTCTACAAGGGAATGATCGAGCAGCAGTTCGCCTATGAGCGCCTGACGGTCGAGGCCTGGTTTGAAGGCTCTTATCACAAGGCGTTGCAGGCGCTGACCCTTAACCGGCTGGTGGTGGACGCCAAAAAAGCCCGCCAGGTGCTGGATGCGCTGATTGAAGCCAACAAAGGCTATTGGCCGCAGCTGAAGTAGCCGCCGGGGAGATTATAGCGCCAGCAGCGGACGCGGCGGCGCGTCGAGCGTAAAGGTATAGTGCCGCTGGTTGTAATAGACGTTCGACAGCTCAAAGGGAACGCCGTTGGCGAAAAAGGCGATCACGCTGGCGCGCAGCACCGGTTCATCGCGCGCCAGCCCCAGCGCTTCGCGTATTTCGGTGGAGGGGAGCTCGGCAAAAATCTGTTTATGGCTGCCGACGGCGTCATAGCCTTTTGACTTGAGGTAAGCATATTTCGACTGACTGAGCGCCTGGGCGTTCAGGTCGGGAAACAGCGCCTGATTCATCCAGGATTGTTCATACACAAAGGGCGTGCCGTCAATCAGCCGCAGGCGCAGCATATAGTGAACCGCGGCCTGCTCAGGCACCTGAAGCGCGCCGGCGACCTCCGGCGTCGCGGGTTGCTGGGAAAAATGCAGCAAACGATTGACGATCTTGCGCCGGACGCTGCTGGCGACCTCGCTGGACGTCAGGTGCTGATCCAGCGGCAGTTGAACTTTGACGCGGGTATCCGGCCGGGCGACAAAGGTGCCGCGGCCGCGAAAACGTTCGACCAGTCCCTGTCTGACCAGATAATCCACCGCTTTGCGCGCCGTCATGCGCGAAACCTGATATTGCCGGCACATTTCCGCTTCGGTGGGCAATGGATCGCCGGGCCGCAGCGCGTTTTCACGGATCTGGCGGCTTAGAATCTGCTCGATTTGCAGATAAAAAGGGATAAAAGAGTGTTTATCAATCATCGGATACGGCTCTCCCTAACTGCCCAGTCTGAATAGTATAGGCGGGTAGTTATCTATACAAGGACTGCGTCCCATTGATTAATATTAATGCGGCGGCGGCGATATAATAACCAGCCGTCCGGCGAAAATATCATTAGCCATACATTATTTGTGCTTATTTTATATCCGTACAAAAAATGTTGTTAAATAGCGCGGCATAACAATTATCCGCTTATGCATTATATTTCTGCGATATTTTCGTGATTAATAATGCTATTTAAGTTGGTAGCAAGATAAATAAATGTTAATAAAAAATAGCGAATATTAATTTTAAAAACAATTGCGCCAATAACCCTGCGAAAAGTGATTCTATCCGGCAGTTAAAATAGTAAAAAAACGTATTTTTACATTAAAAAAAAACACATAATTAGCTCGAAAACTATCAGCTAATATAACTAATTACCATAAAAATCATGGCTGCGTTACCGATTTCTTTTTGAGCAATTTTTTTATTTTTAAGTGGAGCGTTCGCTATGAAGAATACGACGAATAGTAACCAGGACTTATTAAATTCTTTCACCTTGCCAAACGGCATCGCGCTGAAAAATAGGGTGGTTATGGCGCCGATGACCACCTGTAGCGGCTTTTTTGACGGCAGCGTGACCAAAGAGCTGGTGGAATATTATCAGGCCCGCGCGGGAAGTATCGGCACGGTTATTGTGGAGTGCTGCTTTGTGGATGACCGTGGACTGGCTTTCCCAGGGGCGATAGGAATAGACCACGACGATAAAATCGCCGGGCTGGCGAAGATTGCGACGGCGATTAAAGAAAAAGGATCGAAGGCGATACTGCAAATTTATCACGGCGGGCGCATGGTGGAGCCGCGCTTTATCGGCGGCGCCGCGCCGGTGGCCCCCAGCGCCGTGGCCGCGCCGCGCGCCGGCGCGGCGGTTCCCGAGGCGCTGAGCGGGGACGAGGTCGAGGCGATGGTCGCCAAGTTCGGCGATGCGGTATACCGCGCCATTCAGGCCGGCTATGACGGCGTGGAAATTCACGGCGCCAATACCTACCTTATTCAGCAGTTCTATTCTCCCAATTCCAATCACCGCACCGATAAATGGGGCGGCAGCCGGGATAATCGCGCGGCGTTTCCGCTGGCCGTGCTGGATATCACCCATGATATGGTTAATAAGTATGCGGGCGGCGCGTTTATTATCGGTTATCGCTTCTCGCCGGAAGAAATAGAAGAGCCCGGCATTCGTTTTGACGATTCGCTGTATCTGCTGGAGAGACTGGCGGAAAAAGGTTTGCACTACGTGCACTTCTCCATGGGGCATATTTTGCGCCCGTCCATCGTCGAGACCGGCGACCCTACGCCGTTGATTAAAAAATATCTCGCCCGACGCTCGGCGCGGCTGGCCGCTATTCCGGTAATCGGCGTCGGCGAAGTGGTTAATAAAACGGATGCCGAAACGGCGCTGGAATGCGGCTATGACCTGGTCGCCGTGGGCCGCGGCTGTATCGCTTATCCGGACTGGATTGAACAGATTGCCGACCGGGAAAAAATCGATCTTTATATCCCCAGCGACCAGCGCGAAGCATTAACGATCCCTGAACCGCTGTGGCGTTTTTCGCTGGTGGAAGCGATGATCCGCGACGTCAATTTAGTCGGGAAGAAATTCAACGCCGGGACTTATCAGGAAAAAGTCCAGGATGAAAACGGCGAGCTGACGGTTAATATCAGCTTTGAAGCAGAGCGGATAAAAAATATCGCGCTGGAAGACGACGCCGATATTGACGATTCGCTGATGATAAGTTTTGAAATCATTCGCGAGCGGATTCTGGACACCAACAGCCCGCACGTTGATGCGGTAACCGGCGCGACCACGCAGAGCGAAGCGATTAAAAAAGCCGTCACCAAGGCGATGGTAAAATCCTGCAAGGACGCGATTATCGCCGAAGGCGGCAACCCGGATGCGAGCCTGACGGCCGATGTGGTGGTGATCGGCAGCGGCGGCGCCGGACTGGCGGCGGCGATTCAGGCCAGCGAAGAGGGCGCGCGCGTCATTATCGTCGAGAAAATGCCGGTTATCGGCGGCAATACCATTAAAGCCTCCGCCGGAATGAACGCCGCCGGAACGGTATTCCAGAAAATCAAAGGGATTGAGGACAGCCAAACCCTTTTCTATAACGAAACCCTGAAAAGCGGCAAGCATAAAAATAACCCCGACCTGGTGAAATATTTCGTCGAGCACGCGCCGCGCGCCGTTGACTGGCTCGCCAGACACGATATTGAACTTAGCGACATTACCACCACCGGCGGCATGAGCGTTGACAGAACGCACCGGCCGGCCAACGGGGCGGCCGTCGGCGGTTATTTAATCAGCGGGCTGATTAAAAACCTCAACAAAAACAATATTGACGTGCTGCTGGATACCTCGGTAACAGAAATCATCCGCGAGCAGGGTAAGGTCGTCGGCGTCAGAATCATCAATGACGAGCATGAGGAGAAAGTCATCTCCGCTAAAGCCGTTATCGTCGCGACGGGAGGATTCAGCGCCAATGAGCAGATGGTGGTCAAATATCGTCCCGATCTGAATGGCTACGTCACCACCAATCATAAGGGCGCCACCGGCGGCGGTATTCGCCTGCTGGAAAACATCGGCGCGGCCACGGTTGATATGGGAGAAATCCAGACCCATCCGACGGTGGAGCAAACCACCTCTTATCTGATCTCGGAATCGATCCGCGGCGGCGGCGCCATTCTGGTTTCCCAGCGCGGGGAGAGATTCTTCAACGAGCTGGATACCCGCGACAACGTTTCGGCGGCGATCGTTAACCTGCCGGAGAAATACGCCTATATCCTGTTCGATCAGCAGGTGAGAAACAGAAATATGGCGGTGGAGGAGTATGTGGCGCAGGGCCTGGCGGTAAGCGGCGATAGCGTCGGCGAGCTGGCGCAACGGATCGGCGTCGACGCCCATACGCTGCAACAGACGCTTGAGCGCTACAACAGCTTCGTCGGCCAGAAACGCGACGATGATTTTGGCCGCGTGACGGGCATGCGCGATCCGCTGAACCAGGCGCCTTACTACGCCATTAAAGTCGCGCCGGGCGTGCACCACACCATGGGCGGCGTGGCGATCGATGCCGGCGCCGCAGTGCTGGATAGCCATCATAACGTCATTCCCGGCGCCTACGCCGCCGGGGAAGTGGTCGGCGGTATTCACGGCGCCAACCGTATTGGCGGCAATGCGGTGGCGGATATCATTATTTTCGGTATCCAGGCCGGCAAACGGGCGGCGGCCTACGCCAGATCGCCGGATAATGCGCGGGCAACCGACGCCGGGAATAGCGCCGCAAAAGCGCCCGGCGCGGCGCAGAAACAGCCGGTGCTGATTGAGGACTGATTAGTGCGGCAGAGCGCGTCCGCCAGGGCGCCTCTCCGTTCGGACCTCTTTTGCGGGCGGTGCGCCACGCAGCGCCTGAATAACATCGGCTATCTGACTTCGGCATAATGACATCGGTAAATAATATCTATTCCTACTCCGCCCGGCTGATGGGAAGCCCCATTTTATTAAAACTGTTTGTTCGTGACGAAACGGCGGTCAGGCGGGTATTCCAGCGCATCAAACGGCTGGAAGACCTGCTGACCGTTAATCGCGCGCACTCGGAAGTGATGAGCATCAATCACGCGGCGGGTAAAGGCTTCGTTGCGGTCAGCCCCGTGGTGTTCCAACTGATTAAGCGCGCCAGAGAAATCAGCCTGATTAACGACGGCTGTTTTAATTTCACCATCGGCCCGGTGGTGAAACTGTGGAAAATCGGCTTTGACGGCCGCGCGGTTCCCGCCGCGGCGGCAATAGAAAAGGCGCTGGCGCTGACCGATCCGGCCAGCGTTTTGCTCAATGAGGAGCAGTGCGCCGTTTTTCTGCCGACCGCGGGGATGGAGATCGATTTAGGCGCCATCGCCAAGGGATATATCGCCGATCTGGCGAGAGATTTGATCCGTCAGCACGGTATTCATCATGCGCTTATCAATCTGGGGGGCAACGTGCTGGCGCTGGGCGGATCCTTGACGGATGGGCGAGGGCAGTGGGGCGTGGGGCTGCAAAAACCGTTCGCCGAACGCGATGATCTGCTTGGCGTTATCCGCGTGAACGGCAAATCCGTGGTGACGTCCGGCGTCTATGAGCGATTTTTCACCGTTGACGAGCGGATCTATCACCATATCCTGGATCCGCGCAGCGGCTATCCGCTGGATAACGAACTGCATAGCGTCACGGTTATTTCAGACAACTCCATCGACGGCGATAGCTATACCACGCTGCTGTACGGCATGGGCGTCGCGGCCGGAATCGACTATTTACGCGCCAGAGCGGATATCGAGGCCATCTTTGTCACCAAAGATAAACGGATCGTTCTTTCTTCGCGGCGTCACTACGATTTCGAACGGCTGGACGACGACTACGAATTAATTTGCGCCGACGGCGAGGAGTAAGCTCCTGCCTGCGCAGGAATGGCGGAGGCGGCAAACCCCACGTGGACGCGCGGGGTTTGCCGGCGGCGTTAATGCCGCGGGAGATTAATTATCCAGTTCCAGCTCGTTCATCGCGGCGATGTTAAAGCCGCCGTCCACGTGCAGCACTTCGCCGGAGATGCCGGCCGCCAGATCGGAGCACAGGAACGCCGCGGAATTGCCGACGTCCTCGATGGTGACCACGCGGCGGATTGGCGTAACCGCTTCACAGTGCGACAGCATTTTCTTGAAGTTCTTGATGCCTGACGCGGCCAGCGTACGGATTGGGCCGGCGGAAATGGCGTTAACGCGCACGCCCTGCGCGCCCATGGCGTTCGCCATGTAGCGTACGTTCGCTTCCAGCGACGCTTTCGCCAGACCCATAACGTTATAGTTGGGAATAGCGCGCTCCGCGCCCAGATAGGTCAGGGTCACCAGCGCGGAATTCGGGTTCAGCAACTTGCGGCTGGCCTTAGCCATCGCCACAAAGCTGTATGAGCTGATATCGTGCGCCACGCCGAAGCCCTCGCGGGTTACCGCATCGACATAATCGCCGTCAAGCTGATCGGCCGGCGCGTAAGCGATGGAGTGCACGAAACCGTCGAAGTTCGGCCAGACTTTGGCCAGTTCGACAAACAGCGCTTCAATACTGGCGTCTTCCGCGACGTCGCACGGCAGCACAATGCTGGAACCCAGTTCGCCGGCAAAGCCTTCAACGCGCGATTTCAGTTTATCGTTCTGATACGTGAACGCCAGTTCGGCACCTTCGCGGTGCATGGCCTGTGCGATACCGAATGCAATGGAGCGGTTACTGGCGACGCCAGTGACCAGAATGCGCTTACCGGTAAGAAAACCCATAGCAGTAATCCTTGTGATCGTTGTTGCTGCGACCATCAGTCATAAAATGAGCTGTAATGATGATCGAGATGAATAAACCGGGCGATTCTAGCATGCCCGGAGCCGATAGGGGTACTCCGAGCAGTCGTCACCCGTCATAGTAGAGCGGCGCGCTACTCACAGCTGCGCGCCGTCGCGCCGCCAGGCATCGGCGCTCAGCGCCTCGCCAAAGTGGCTGGCAATCAGCCGCTTGGTCAGTTCATGCAGCGGAGAAGCCAGCACGTCGGCTGTGCTGCCGCGCTCCACCACTTCCCCCGCCTGCATCACCAGGATCTGATCGCTGACGTGTTTCATCATCCCCAGATGCTGGGTGACGTAAATATAAGAGATACCGTGCTTTTCCTGGAGTTCCAGCATCAGATTGATAATCTGTGACCGCATAGACATATCCAGCGCGGCCAGCGCCTCATCCGCCACGATGACTTTCGGCTGCAGGATCAGCGCGCGCGCCAGCCCGATGCGCTGTTTCTGGCCGGGGGCCAGCGCGTGAGGATAATAGTAGGCGTGGTCCGGCCGCAGCCCCACCTGTTGCAGCGTCAGGTTGATGGCCTTTTCGCGCGCCGCGGCGCTGAGATCGGTATTCAGCCGCAGCGGCACGTCCAGCAGTTGGCCGACGCGCTGACGAGGATTCAGCGCATTGCCCGCATCCTGAAAAATCATGCGGATACGCTGGCTGCGGTAGCGATAATCGCCGTAATGCAATAGGTGATCGTCGATCAGCAGCTCGCCGGAGGTCGGGGCGATCATGCCCGCCAGCATCTTGGCCAGCGTGGATTTCCCCGAGCCGTTTTCGCCGATGATCGCCAGGGTCTGGCCTTCGCGCAGGGTAAAACTGACCGACTTCACCGCCTCGACGTGCTGGCGGCGAAACAGCCCGCTGCGATAGCGGAAGGTTTTGGTCAGGTTGCGGGCCTCAAGCAGGGTTTCAACCATCAGGATTCCTCCATATTGAGCGGGAAGTGGCAGGCATACCAATGGTTCTTCACCGGCAGCAGCAGGGGCGTCTGCATACACTGTTTCTGCGAGTAGGGGCAGCGCGGGCCGAGACGGCAGCCGACGGGTAAATGCTCCAGCGAAGGGATCGCCCCCGGCAGGGTATTCAGCCGGCTTTTGTGCGGCAGCGAGCGGCCGAAGTCCGGCATCGCGCGGATTAACGCCTGGGTGTAGGGGTGGTGCGGCGCGCTGATCAGGTCTTCGCTGGTGGCGCTTTCCACCGTCTGGCCGCAGTAGAGCACGTTAATCCGATTGGCCCATTTGCTCATGGTTTGCAGGTCGTGGCTGATCAGCAGAATGGTGGTGTTATTGTTCTGGTTGAGCCGCGACAATAAACGAAAAATCTGCGCCTGGGTGGTGGACTCCATGGCGTTGGTGGGCTCATCGGCGATAAGCAGACGCGGCTGGTTCGCCAGCGCGATGGCGATCATCACTTTCTGGCACTCGCCGTCGGTCAGCTCATAGGGATAGCTGCCCATGATATCTTTATGATCTTTGATGCCGACGCGGTGCAGCAGCTCGATCGCCCGGCGTTTGCGCCAGTGGAATCGCTGCCACCAGCGGCCTTTATAGGTCCAGCCGGGGATGGTCTGGATTAATTGCCGCCCGATGTTTTCGGAAGGATCCAGACAGGACTGCGGCTCCTGAAAAATCATCGATACGTTATGGCCCACCAGCTTGCGGCGCTCGCGCGGCGACAGCTGCAGCAGGTCGATATCATCGAAGCGGAAGCGATCGGCGGTCACCCGCCAGTTATCTTTGGTAATTCCGCAGATGGCTTTGGCGATCAGGCTCTTGCCCGATCCGGATTCGCCCACCAGACCGCGGATTTCCCCTTCGGTCAGCGTCATGCTGACCCGGTCGACCGCTTTTACCGCGCCCTCGGAGGTGAGAAACTCGATGGTCAGATTGCGAATATCAAGCAAGGGCATAGGTCGTCTCCGCCATTATTCCGTTTCCGCCAGCAGGGCGCGGCGAATGCCGTCTCCCAGCAGGTTGACGATCAGCACGCTCAGGGCAATGGCCGCGCCGGGCAACATCACCGTCCAGGGGGCGGCATAGATCAGCTCCAGTGAATTACCCAGCATCGCTCCCCATTCGGTGGTGGGCAGCTGCGCGCCGAGGTTGAGAAAACCCAGGGCGGCAATGTCCAGAATGGCGATGGATAAGGCGCGGGTGAATTCCGACACCAGCACCGCCGCAATATTGGGCAACACCACATACCAGACGATATAAAAGGTGGACGCGCCGTCGAGACGCGTGGCGACGACGTACTCCTTGTCCATCTCGTTGTGTATCGTACTGTAGATGGTGCGCACCATGCGGGGCAACAGCGCCAGCCACACGGCCAGCATGGCGTGCTCAAGCTTCGGGCCGATAAAGGCGATCACCACAATGGCCAGCAGCAGCGACGGAATGGACAACAGGGTGTCGAGAATGTGGTTAAACAGGGCGGAACGCAATCCGCGGGTGACGCCGGCGAAAACGCCCAACACGATGCCGAACAGCGCCGCCGCATGGGTGACGATCAGCGCCGCCCCCACGGTGGGGGCGGCGCCGCTCAATAGCCGGCTCAACTGATCGCGCCCCAGGTCGTCCGTGCCGAGGAAGAACGAGACTTCGCCGTAGTGCGACCAGGAGGGCGGCAGCATCTGATAACCCAGGAATTGCTGGCCGACGTCGTAAGGCGCCAGCAGTTTGCCGAACAGGCACAGACCCAGCAGCAACAGAAAGCCGTAAAAGCCGATCATCGCCAGCGTATCCTGATGAAACACCCGCCAGGTATCGCCCAGACGGCTGGGGATGCGCTTTTCGCTGTAGACGTTATCGAAGGGCATACCACTCCTTGTGTTTCAACGGGTTGGTTATTGCTCCCCAGATGTCGGACAGCACGTTAACCGTAATAACCATGGCGCCGACCACGATGACGCCCGCGGAAATCGCCGCGAAATCCTGCTGGCGGATGGCGTTGACCAGCCAGCGCCCCAGCCCCGGCCAGTTGAAGACCACTTCGGTAATCATGGTAAGCGTCAGCATAGTGGAAAACTGTAATCCCAGCTTGGGAATAATCGGCGGCAACGCGTTGTGCAGCACATGGCGGCGAATAATGGTCAGCGGCGACAAACCGCGGGTCGCGGCGGCCTTGATATAGCTTTTGCCGATAACCTCGGTGGTGCTGATGCGCATCAGCCGTATCACCTCCGTGGTCGGCGCCACCGCCAGCACGCTAATCGGCAGAATCAGATGCCGGATCGCGCTGACCATCATCTCATTGCGATAGGGGGAGTCGGACAGCCAGGCGTCGATCAGGGCAAAACCGGTTACGGTTTTTACCTGATACAGCAGATCGAAACGTCCGGAAACCGGCAGCCAGCCGAGATGCAGTGAGAAAAACAGCGTCAGCAGCAGCGCCAGCCAGAAGACCGGCAGGGAAAAGCCGATAAGCGCCAGCGTACTGATAACGATGTCCGGCCCTTTGTTCTGCATCACCCCCGCGGTGATCCCCAGCGGGATCCCCACCAGCAAAGAGAGCACGAACGCCAGCAGGCAAAGCTCGATCGTCGCCGGGAGCACGACCTTCAACTGCACGATAATGGCCTGGCCGTTGGTGCTGGAACGACCGAAGTCGCCCTGCAGCAGGCTGGAGAGGTAAAAGCGATAGGCGTCAAGCAGCGCGGCGCCGTTAAGCGGGGCGTGCGGCGTGTAATAGCTCAGGCTGAAGCCCAGCAGCGTCAGCAGGAACAGCGTAACCAGCAATAACAGCAGGCGCCGCAGGGTAAAGATAATCACGGTTGTTCTCCTTCATCGACCGGCTGGGAAGAAGGGAGGGGCGGCGCGGCGCCTGGCCCGCGGCGAGGATTGTCGCTTTCCCGGAAAACCCCTGCGAACGAGGCGCTGCCGAACGGGCTGAGCACCAATCCTTTCATATCATAGCGATAGGCCAGCAGGCGTAACGAGGAGGCCAGCGGCAACACCGGCAACTGTTCGGCAAGAATCTGCTGCGCCTGCTGGTAGTATTCGATACGCTTCGCCAACTGTTGTGAAGAGAGCGCGTTTTGCAATACTTCATCAAAGGTGGGATCGCACCAGTGGGCGTAGTTGGTTTGCGAGCGAATGGCGGCGCAGCTCAATAGCGGGCGGAAAAAGCTGTCGGGGTCGTTGCTGTCGGTGGTCCAGCCGGCCAGGGTCAAATCGTGGCTAAGCTCCATCAGCCGCGCTTCCTGAAAACGCCCCTCGACGGGCACAATGGTCACCTGCACCCCTACCTGAGCCAGATCGGCCTGTATCAGCTCGGCGGTTTTCAGTGGGCTGGGATTATAGGAGTGCGACGCGCTGGGCACCCATAGGCGCAGGTTCAGATTGCTTATCCCCAGCTCCTGCAAGCGCCGGCGGGATTTCTCCGGGTTGTATTCCGTTATCCTGGCCTCGTCGTCATAGGCCCAGGAGGCGCGCGGCAAGATCGAGGCGGCGGTTTCGGCGGTGCCGTAATAAATAGACTGCATCAGCCGGTCATTGTTAATCGCCAGCGCAATGGCCTCACGCACGCGGCGGTCGTCCAGCGGCGGCTTGCGCACGTTGAACGCCAGATAGGCGACGTTCATGCCGGAACGTAGTGACAGGCGCAGTCGCGGATCGTTGCGTAAAATCGCCAGCTGGCTGACGGCGGGATACGCCAGCACGTCGCATTCGCCGGTCAGCAGTTTGGACAGGCGGCCGGTGCCGCCGGCGCCCAGATCCACCACCACCTGCCGCATACGGGGCAGGCCGCGCCAGTAGGCGGCGTTGCGCGTCAGGCGAATATATTGCCCGTTGCGGTATTCATTCAGCATATAGGGGCCGGTGCCGACCGGTTCGCGATCCAGCAATTCCTGCTTATCGCCGGCGGAGAGCGCCCGGGCATACTCGGCGGAGAGGATCGGCGCATAGTGCGTTGCCAGGTGCCACAGGAAAGAGGCGTCCGGGCTGTTGAGCCGGATTTCAACGCCGTATTCGCCCAGTTTGCGGATACTCTGCACCGAATCGGCAAATTGCAGGCTGTCGAAATAGGGATATTCGCCGCCGTTGACGTCATGATACGGATGCTTTTTATCCAGCATGCGTTGAAAGCTGAACAGCACGTCATCCGCATTCATGTTGCGGCTGGGGCTGAACCAGGCGGTGGTTTGAAAAGGGACGTCGCGCCGCAGATAAAAGCGATAGGTCGAGCCGTTGTCCAGCACTTCCCAGCGCTGGGCCAGTTCCGGCATCAGGCGATAGGTATAGGGATCGACGTCCAGCAGGCGATCGTAAAGCTGGGCGGCCAGCGTATCGATGGTCACGCCGCTGCGCGCCATTTGCGGATTAAAGGTATTCAGTACGTCGTTCACGCAATAGACGAAGCCGCTTTGGCGGATATCTTCCAGCGGCGCGGTGACCGGTGCCGTCGGCAAGGGAGCCGCCAGCGACGGCATAGCCAGCCAGACGAATGCCAGTGCGAAACAGGTTTTTCCAGACATACGGGATATTTTTCAGTCAATACGTAATAGGCAGAGTGTACCGCACTCTGGCAATCCACCCCACTCCGTTGTGCGCGGATGGCGACTTTCCAACCGCCGGTATTGCTTATGGCGTATTTTTGCTCTGGATCATACAAGGACCGTTTTATCCCCATAATGACGAATAATTTACTAAGTTCTGTGGAAAAAATGCCGTTATAGCTAACACTTTGCCCGAAAAATGGAGTAATTCCGGATGGACGCTATCGATAACCCCGATGATTCAGACGCCGGCGCGGCGGTATTCGAGGCGATTGAACTTGCAGCGGATAACGGTGTGGGCCGCATGGAAAATGAAGCCGACGGGGATCGGCAAGATCCGCCGCGGGCGTTAACCGCGGCGGAACTCAACGCGCAGCATGAGAAGATAAAGCAGTTGGCCGACGCCACGCTTGCCGCGCCGCAGGATCGCGTATCCGATCAGGCCGCCGCGTTTTTTATTCTGGCCATAGAAGGCACGCATTCTTCGGGCACTCAACTTGCCAATGCGCTGCATGACGCTTTCTCAACTCCGTTGAATGTCGAAAAGACGGCAATGCTGGAGGCTTTTGAAATAGCGGTGAAAAAACAGATGCTCGCTTTTATCAATCTGGCATTTATCACCAAAGCGCATCAGCCGCGGGCCGCTCATATCATTGACGACTACATCGGCGAACTGGTGGCGCGGCGGGACGCTATCCGGCTGGGCGCCGCCAACGCGGAATTTTTGCTGGCCTCCGACCTGGGGGAGGATCAGTACGCCGCCGCGGTGCGGGATGATATCGCGGCCCTGAAACAGGGAACGCACTGCACGCAGCTCGATATGTCCCAGGCGTTATCCATCGCCGATAACGCCTGCAGCGCCGTCGATATGCTCGACCAGTTTGAAATGATGCTAAGAAACCGCGGCAGCGAAGCCTCGACGCTGGATGGCGAGTTGCAGCATTTAAGCCTGCTGGCCGATCGTTGGGAGGATTTCGTGCAAAAATACGCCCAGCGCACGCCGAAAAAATGCTGAAAAAGGCATAAAAAAGAGGCCAGGGCAAGCGGTCAGGAACCTCATAATCAGTATGGAAATGAGAAAAATTCTCAACAAAGTGCTTTACAGATGATACTGATAACTATTATCATCATTTCCGCGCTTCAACGGTTGCTTCTTTGCAGGCACTGAGGGAGAGCACGACATTGCTCACATTGCTTCCAGTATTATTTTAGCCAGCCTAAGCGCTGGCTTTTTTTTATGCCGGGCGTCCTGCCCGGCACCCTGCGGGCCGTCGCAGGCGACGTTTAAAATCGCTCCCGGCGATTTTTTATGCCGGGCGGCCTGCCCGGTAACCTGCGGGCCGTCATATAAAAGGCATGCCGCCCGGTCGTCGGGCGGCAAAAACGATCAACTGATTTTTCCGCTGCCGACGCTATTAAAACGAGCGCCGCCGTTTTGGGCGAACAGGCTCAGATGGCGTTCCTGCGCCTGCGGATAGATACGGCTACTCAGACAGCGCTCGCCATCATTGACAAAGACCTCAACCGACGAGCGATCGAAGAAGACGCGCAGACGCAGGCTAGAGGAAACGGGCAGGGGCACGCTGCGGTAGCCGCTGATGCCATGCGTCGGATAGCGGCGCTCCAGCACCAGACGGCGGGACTGATCGTCGACATAAATAAACAGTCCCTGCTCATTATTGGGTTGGCTGCCAAGCGACAAACCATACTTCTCGGCATCGCTGGCCTGCAGGTCGATGTCCAGCGTCACGAACTGCGCGGCGCAGTCCTGAGCCAACGGCAAGGCGCCGTTTTTCAGTTCCACATTCTGCTCTCGGCGTTCCTGATGGCAGCACACGTCGATTTCCGCCGTCGGCGCCACCCGCAACGTATTGTCTGACGTCAGCGTCAGCTCGCGCGGCATTGACAGCATGCCGGCCCATAGATGCGCTTGCTCCGGCATCAGCGATTCCCACATAGCCAGCCAGCCCAGCATAATACGGCGGCCATCCGGCGCCAGCAGCGTCTGCGGCGCATAGAAATCATGGCCGGCGTCGATCTCGGTAAACGGCGTTTCAATCACGAACTCACCGCCGGGCTGCCAGGTGCCGATCATATAACCGCTCTGGAATAGATTACGGTTGTGATAGCCCTCGGCCTTCATTCCCTGCGGGGAGAACAGCAATACCCACTTATCGCCCAGAGGGAAAAAGTCGGGACACTCCCACATGTAACTTTCGCCCGGCGCCGAGCGGGCCAGCAGTCCCTGTGGTTCCCAGTCGCGCAGATCGGTCGAGCGCCACAGGCGCACTTCGCCGCGATTTTCCACCTTCAGCCCGAGCACCAGGTACCAGTAGTCGCCCATTTTCCAGACTTTCGGATCGCGGAAATGCCGGATCCCCGCCGGCGCGTCGATGATCTTACCCTGCGGCGTGAAATGTATGCCGTCACGACTGGTCGCCAGGCACTGCACCTGACGCAGTCCTTTATCGCTGGCGCGATCGCCTTCGTGAACGTGCCCGGTATAGATCAGCGACAGTTCTCCGTCGTTATCGACCGCCGAGCCGGAGAAACAGCCATCCTTATCATCTTTGCCCGCCGGCGCCAGCGCCACCGGCAGGTGTTCCCAATGGATCATATCGCGGCTGCGGGCGTGGCCCCAGTGCATGGGCCCCCAGACGGCTTCATAGGGATAATGCTGGTAAAACGCATGGTACATGCCGTCATACCAGACCAGACCGTTCGGGTCATTCATCCAGCCGACCGCGGGCGCCAAATGCCAGCTCGGATACCATTCCATGTTCATCAACGGCCGCGTTGCGGCAATGTAACTATTGGCTTTTTCTAATAACTCAATCATAGCAACTCACTTTATTGTGCGCGGGGTAAAGGTCGGGGAAGGCCGGACGGTTTGACTAGGTTCCAGCAGGAACCAGGAAACCAGCGTGGTGAACAGCACCATGCCGCCCATAAACAGATAGGTCCGGGCGAAACCGAACAGCTCATAGCTGTAACCCACGATAGGGGACAACAGGCTGCTGACCACCGAACTGATACAGGTGAAGCCTACCAGGTAAATCGTGGTCGATAACCGTTTGTCAAAGTTCAGGCTGTTATATTTAAACAAAGAAATCAATAGGATGGGTAATTCTACCGCATGCAGTAGCTTCATTGCCGAAATTAAAAACACCCCGCTGACCAGGCCGGAGCCGATAACGCGCAGCGCCATTAGGGCGCTGGCCAATATCAGGCCGTTTTTGGCGCCGATGCGGTTGACCAGCAACGGAGCCAGGAACATTCCGCCGGCCTCAAGGAATACCTGGAGCGAGTTCAGGTAACCAAACATGCTGTTGCCGGAATGCAGATCGGGAAACTGTGAAGCGAAATAGACCGGGAACTGCTGATCGTAAACACCGTAAATACAGGTGCCGATAACAAAGATAACCAGCGCCCAGAAGCGCGACAGGCGCAGCAGCCCGACGGCGTCGGCCAGGGTGATCTTGGCCGGATCGCCGAACTGAAGCTGGCTCATCGCATTCTCTTTGGCGATGCGTATCTGGCTCAGGCACAGCACGAACAAAGCGCCGGAAAGGGAGGCCAGCGCAAAGTTGTACCAGGGGTTAATGTTGAAGTTGATGCCGGCAAAGAAGGTGGCGACGGCCCAGCCCAGCGATCCCCACATTCTGGAACGACCGTATTCAATGCCTTTCATGCGGCAGAAACGTTCAATATAGGCTTCCAGAAGACCGATGCCGCCGTTAAACGTGGCGCCGATATATAACCCGCCCGCAATGCTGCCGAGATAAATATTAAAACGCAGAAGGTCGGCGAACAGCATAAAGAACGGGCCGCTGCATACCAGCAGAATGGCGATGAACCACAGCTGGTGTTTACCCAGCCCGAGCTTATCCTGGATATAGCCGTACAGCGGCTGTGAACAGAAGGACACCAGCAAAATCGCCGAGAAGATAATGCCGGTATCGGTGGAATTCATATTCACATACTGGTTGAGCCAGATGGATAACAGCGAGCAGGTCGATGACCAGGTAAAGAAAAAAAAGAAAAATAGGCTGCTTAATAAGATATAGATTTTTCTGGTTTCAGCGTTCATCCGTCTGACTCCTGACAGGTCGATGGCTGAATTGTTAACGTTAACTATTAAAAAGCTAAAGCAGTTTATTGCGGGAATGTGATGTTAATCATGAAAGTTAACGTTAACATTTTATTTTAGCCCGCAACCCGCTACATTCCACTCAATAGCGATTTCCGCTGCTGCCCGAAGCCGCCATCACGGCATTTCCTGCTAAACGGGCGGGACGGCGCGGTAGTCTATTTTATTTGATAATCAATATGTTATTGAGGTGAGCATGGCGAATAAAGTCTGGGTGTTGGGCGATGCGGTAATTGATCTTTTCGCTGACGATATGCAACGTTTATTACCTTGTCCCGGCGGCGCGCCGGCCAACGTGGCCGTCGGTATTGCCCGCCTGAACGGCAACAGCGCTTTTATCGGCCGCGTGGGCGATGAGCCTTTTGGTCACCGTTTGCGGCAGGTTCTACAGCAGGAAAATGTCGACACCACATACCTGCATTACGATGCGCAGCATCGTACCTCCATCGTGCTGGTTACCCTGAATGAGGAGGGGGAACGGCAGTTTACCTTTATGGTGCGGCCGGGCGCCGATCTGTTTCTTGAACCGGGCGACCTGCCGCGTTTTAGCGCCGGGGAGTGGCTGCACTGCTGTTCTATCGCGCTGGCGGCCGAACCGTCCCGTTCCACCACGCTACAGGCGATGGCGGCGGTGAGGCAGGCCGGCGGCTGGCTCAGTTTCGACGCCAATCTGCGCGACGATCTGTGGCCGGATCGCAATCTGATGCGAGCCTGCGTCAAACAGGCGCTGGCGATGGCCGATGTGGTGAAATTGTCTGATGAAGAGCTGACGCTGATCGCGGAGATTGCCGACGTTGAGCAGGCGATGACGGCGCTCTGCGACGAAATCAGTCCGGCGCTGCTGGTGGTAACCCAGGGTAAGGCCGGCGCCTGGGCGGGGCGGCCGGGCAAGATGACGTTCTATCCGGCGCGTGCGGTACGGGCGGTGGATACCACCGGCGCCGGCGACGCGTTTGTCGCCGGCCTGCTGGCGGGATTAAGTGAAGAGGGCGCGCAATGGCGGGACAGCGCCGCGCTGCCGGCGATCATCGCGCAGGCTCAGTCCTGCGGCGCATTGGCGACCACCTCGAAAGGCGCGATGACGGCGTTGCCGTACCGGGACAGGCTGCTTGGCTATCAGGCGGAAGCGGAAGTGTTGTAATGACGGTATCCAACGCGCCACAGAGCGGCTTGAGGGCATAAAAATGGCGATGTGCTGATTGTTACCAAGCTTGACCGTCTGGACGCAATGCCATGGACGTCAAATTATACGCGCTGGCGGCAAAATGTTAAAAACCAGCGTTTTTACTATAGCGATAAACGCTGGTTTCAGTTTATTTATCCCGGAAGAAGCAAGGGTTATGAAATGGGATAATGCATTATTACCGGCTCGCAAAATACCGGGAAATTAAGAGAATTGGCGATAAAGCACAATTCATGCGCGCGGTGATGAAGCTCCCGAGCGAGCGCGATATCATCTCCGGAACGGATAGCAATTTCAGGTCTGAGCGTAATTCCCGTGAAACATCCTTTTTCTCCCTCAGTCATTGTACCCTCCGCCCTGTCAAGATAAGAGTAAACGCTTATCCCTGCTTCAGCGCACAGATGCAGATACCAAAGTTTATGGCAGGCAGAAGCCGAGGCCACCAGAAGGTCTTCCGGATTCCAGCGTGTGGCATCACCCAGGAATGCCGGGTCTGATGAGCCGGCAATACGCTGTTTCTTTCCCGCTGAAATTTCGTAATCGCGGCTATAGCTTTTATAGGACTCAGTTCCGCTACCTTTGTTGCCGGTCCATTTAACGTGCACCTGGTAATGATGTTCACGATGCGCCATCGCTGTTGCTCCTGCTCTGTTGTAAAAACATGGAATATATTGATTCTGCCGGGCCGATATTGAAGTATTTCGTCCGCTGACCTACTCAGGAACATGATGCATGTTATGCATTAGGCCTTAGCTTGACGTGTCGGCAGACTGGCTTATTCTACACGACGGTGCATCAATGTTTGCCTGGAAAGCGGTGCGCCGTGGGATTGACGCACCGTGACTGTCAGCGCGCCAGCTCAGAAATTGAAATCGGCCGCCAGCATATAGGACATGTTGATGGCTTTGCCGTTGGTTACCCAACTGCCGGACTGTTTATCATCCGAGGCTTTCACTTCCCCTGAGATATTGAATCGCTTGCTGATAGGGTAGTTGGCGCCCAGCGCGACATATTTATAGCGGGTGTTCTGGAACACTTCGCCATCTTCGGGACGGGCGTTGTATTTACGATAATGACCGACCCCGCTGTGCAGGGTGGTAGTCAGGCTGTTGTCCCAGTTATGCCAAACGCCGACGCTGGTCGTCCAGTCCCGATCGTTGATATTTCCCCACTGCTTTCGTTCCAGCTTGCCTTCGCTGTAGCGGCTGCGCAGCCAGACGCCGGTATTATCCGTGATGATATATTGCAGACCGGGTTCGATCTCGCTGGTGGTGACATCGGTATCGTTAATCCCTTCGGTGCCGGCGGAGCGTTTGTGCTGTAGATCCTGATAAAAATAGCCGAACATCGATAAACGATCCGTCAGGCGATAGGTTCCGTACAGCTTGTATCGCACCTGCCAGCGTTCATTCAGCGATTCGCTGCCGACCAGCAGTTCCGCGCCCACGTCGCCCCGGCCGATCTGATGGTTGTAGCCAAAAATCAACTGGGTGCGCTGGGTCTGCTCTTCATATTTCTGGCTGGTAAAACTGCCCTGATATTCGGTTTCCCTGGCGTTATAAAAGGCCAGATACCAGGAAGGAAGGCTATCGTGGCGTAATGCGGCCTGCGAGAGAACAAAGTTGTCCGCGCCGTCATGCGTGGTGTTGTTTTTCCAGTTGGTGTCGGTAACTTCCAGTTTGCTTTTGATATTGCCGTGTACCTTGCCGCCGTGAGAATAGGACGATTGGGTGGTGGTCCACATAATTTCTTCATTCAAATAGGACCAGGGATTGACGCCGATCACCGCGCCTTCATCATTCCGCATGATATCCATCGCCGCCTGACCGGTCATGGGTAATACGGTAATGGCGAGCAGGGCCCATTTTTTAGAGATATTCGTTTTCATAAATAATTCCCTTGCGCAAAACTATCGCAATACAGTGAGAAATAAGACGACACGTTAATTAAAAACGCCGAATACGCAGATCGCGGCTATCGATATTTCCCTGCGGCGCGCTGATCGCCCATTTTTTGCCGGAAATATGGTACATACGCGTGCTGAAGGCGATATTGTCGTTGATATAGAACACGGCAATGGAGTCCTCGATAATCACTTTCAGATGAATATTGTCGGATAATGGCGTTTCTATACCCATTTCCGGCTTGCGTTTGGGTAAATCATTTATTCCCGCCGGATAAAACAGCACTTTATTGGTCTTTTTATTAAAGACGACGTTCAGCGGCGCATTCTGCGGACTATCGTCATCCATGCCGAAACTGAAAATGACGCCGTCGCCGTTCATTGGTAAATTACCGTTGATTTCGATCGTGCCGGATAATGGCGCAAAGACCTGACTGCTGATTTCCCCGAATGAGGCGGCGCTGTTTTTCGTTAATAACGGGCGCAGTGGTTCGGGCCGCGGGGCTTTTTGCCCGAAGACATCCGCTATTTCCTGCGGCAGTTTGGTTCTTAGCCGGCCATCGGCGTCCGCGGTTAATTCATGGGCGATAAGATTGCCCGCCCAGTCGATATTGCCGTGATTATCCTCGCCGGCTTTGGTCGGCACCCAGCCAAAAACAAACAGACGTTTACCTTGCTCAACCAGTTTGCCGGCATACAATCCGGCGCCGTCAAAGTAGAAATTTTCCGGTTTGACGAAGGGGCCGTTCGGCGACGCCGCCACGCGGTATTGCGTCAGGCGATGCGGCCACTGGTCGCTAAAGCTGAGATACCAGCGCCCGTTGAAATAGACCAGCGTCGGGCATTCCAGATTGGAATCATGGCTGGTCGTATCATTGCGGAACAGTACGCCTTCATCCTGCCAGTGGGTGAGGTCGGTCGAGGTATATTTGGCGATGACGCCGGTGCCGTTCTGACGGGTGGTAATCAGCATCCAGTAACGCTGCTCGTCGGGAATATAGACGACGTGCGGATCGCGGAAGTCATTCGCCCGGTAGTTTTCCCCAGGGAGAAAGGTATCTTCAGGGTGTTTGGTCCAGTTGCGCATATCGCTGCTGGTGGCGTGCATAATGGATTCGGCGGGAAAAACATTCTGATTATGGGCGGTATACCAGGCGTGATAAGTATCGCCGGCCTTAATCACCGAGCCGGTGCCTAATAACAGTTCCGGGCTGTCGAGATCGTTAATATACGGGATCACTTCGCCCAGATTTTGATAACGGTATAAATTGCTGGTCGCGAGTAAATGAAAAGCGTGTACGCCGAGATCCTTACCGCCGCGAATATCATTCAGATGGAAAATGTAGAATTGATTATTCTCGGCATACGGCATCGGATCGCCGATATAGGAGCCGGGCACCCGGGGGAAAAACGCGTTTACCTGGTGGTGAACTTCCGCGCTGGTATTTTCCTCCGCCGACGTTTGGCTATCGGTTGATGCCGATGAGGTACAAGCGGTATTCAGCGATGTCATTAAAAGCATCAGAATAGCCGTTGTCATTTTATTGGGTTTAAACATGGTGATCTCTCTTACCGAAAAATTATTTTCATATGCGTGAATGCATCAGAAACTGTATTCGACACCGACGATAGTAAAGGGATTCCAGGAATGGCCGTCATGGGTCCATTGACCATGCGATTTGGTAAACTGCGCTTTAAATTCACCGTACAGACGCAGGTTATCGACAATAGGATAACTGGCGGTGGCGCCGATAAAGTTGTATTTCCCGTAGTAAAACACTTCCGACTTATTGGCGTTATTATAAATTTTGTCGTTGCCAAAACCGACGTACAGCGAAGTCAGCAGGGGATACCAGTTGCGCCATAATCCGGCGGTGACTTTCCACTCTTCCTCAATAATATTTCCCCAGGACTGACGAACCTGTTTCTCCCAGGAATAATAGGGACGAATATACAGCCCTAAATCCGGATTCACCCGATATTGCAGCGCCGGCTCCATTTCCATGATGTGGTGTTCCAGATCGCCATTGTTCGAGTCATTACTTTGCGGCTGATATTCGCGGAAGATATAACCGGACACGGACCATTTATCGGTGAAGCGCGATTCTCCCCACAGTTTCAGGCGGCCTTTCCAGCGTTTGCTCGCGCTCTCGGTGCCGCCCAGGACTTCCACGCCCCAGTTGCCGCGATAAAATTCATTAATCTTGCCGATATACATCTCGTTAATGGTATTGGTGCCGCCGTAATCCTGATTGGAAAATTGACCGCTATAGTTATCTTCGCGGGCGTTCCAGTAGCCGAAATACCAGCCGGGTAATTCATCATGACGCAGCCACGCCTGAATAAGCGCCAATTTGAATTTGCCGCCGTTTTTACTGTTGTTTTTCCAGCGCGTGTCGTCGATTTCGATTTTGCTGCCAATATTACCGTGCAAACCGCCGGCATCCAGCGAACTGTCGACCGTATTCCAGTGCACTGGCTGCTGCTCCTGGGATATACGAGCAATGTCCGCTTTATCTTCCGGCGCGTCGCTTGTGGTTGTCGCTTGCCCCGTCGTGCCGAGCGAAGTTACGCCCCATGTATTGGCGCTGATATCGCCGGACGACCATTTTTGTTCTGCTTCTGCGGCATTGTCGGTTGTCGCCGCCGCGGTCTGACCTGCAAACAGCGCAAGCGAAATACAGAGATATGTATTTTTCATCACGTATCGGTCTCATCATTATTGGTGGGTGTCGCACATTAGCTTCTGCTTTTAGTAAATTGTGCGAGTTAACGTTAACATTGAGGGCGAAGGTGCAGAAGATGGCGTATGAAAGAATTCTGATGTTAATCACAATAGTTAACGTTAACATTGGTTTTATGCGATCGCGGTCATGTTTATGAGTAAAAATCGCTTTATCAGGGCGCTAACGGCATGAATATAATAAACATCTGAAATCGAGCGCATTCCGGCGATAACCGCATCGGGCCGGTTTATCCGCGGGCGGATAGGCGATGACTTTTGTGCATTCAGCACGGGAATAAGGGACGGTATGGCTTCTTTAAAAGATGTGGCAAAGCTGGCGAATGTTTCCCTGATGACGGTATCGCGGGCGTTGAACAGTCCGGAAAGTCTGAAGCCGGAAACTTATCAGCGGGTTAAGCAGGCCATTGAAGCACTGAATTATGTACCCGACCTGTCGGCGAAAAAAATCCGCGGCGCCAGGGCGACTCCCAAGACCATCGGCGTGCTGGCGCTGGATACCGTGACCACGCCATTTTCAGTCGAAATGACCCTGTCGATTGAAGAAACGGCCCGCGCTCATGGTTGGAACAGCTTTGTCGTCAACATGTTTATGTCGGACTGCGTGGACGATATCGTCGATTTACTGCTATCCCATCGGCCCGCCGGCATTATCTACACCACCATGGGGCTGCGCACGGTGCCGGTGCCGAAGAAGTTGCTGAGTTTGCCCTGCGTGCTGGCGAACTGCGAAAGCGAGCAGGGCGGCGTGGCCAGTTACATACCGGACGATGAACAGGGGCAGTATGACGGCGTGTACGCGTTGCTCTGCGCGGGCTACCGTAAACCGCTGTGCATCCATCTGCCGCGGGAGAGACTGGCCAGCGCCCGGCGCCGGCAGGGGCTTGAGCGCGCCTGCCGCGAGTTTTCTCTCGATCCCGAACTGCTCTGGCAACATCATCTGCGCCTTGGCGACGAGTATTACCTCGATGCCGTGACGATTATCGAGCAATATCTCGATCACGGGAAACCGCGCTTTGATTCCGTGGTGTGCGGCAACGACCGCATCGCGTTTCTGGTTTACCAGACGTTACTGTCGAAAGGCATTCGCATACCGCAAGACGTCGCGGTTCTCGGCTATGACAATCTGGTCGGCATCGGCGATCTGTTCCTGCCCGCGTTGACCACCGTACAGCTCCCGCACTATGAAATCGGTCGGCAATCCACATTGCACATCATCAATCGTCAGGAACACACCGACATCACCAAAATAACCAGTCCGCTGCTGCGGCGCGAGTCGCTGTAGTCTTGAGCCTGATGTGATGTCAGGCATGCGATGCATGGCGATCGGCGTTGAAAATATCAACGCTATTTTTTCAACCATTGTTCGCGCGACAACCGATATAACATCGTCGATTTGAGCGGATGCCCGTCGGGCACCCGTGGATGGTCGAAATCGTCGGCGTCATCATGCGTCATGCCCAGCTTGACCATAACGCGGCGTGACTTCACATTGGCGGCGACGGTGGTGGCGACAATCTCATCCAGCTTCAATTGCCTAAAACCGAATGCCAGCGCGGCGCGCGCGGCCTCCGGCGCGTATCCCTTGCCCCAGAATTTGCGGGCAATGCGCCAGCCTATCTCGACGGCGGGCGTGAAGTGCGCATCATAGCCAACCCGGACAAGGCCCGCCGTCCCGATAAAATCGCCGGTGGTTTTATCCTCCAGCGCCCAAAAGCAAAAGCCATATGTCGCCTGGTGCGCGATTTGCCGGTCAATCCATCCATTGCTGTCGTCTGCCGTCGGTAGCGGGAGAAGAAATTCCATGGCCTGCGGATCGGCGCAGATCGCGGCGAAGGCAACGCGATCGGCCGGTTGCCACTGGCGCAGAATTAAACGAGGGGATAACAAAGTCTGCATGGTTTTTTCTCTTATTCATTGACCACGATGGCGTGTTTTTTCAGCAGTCCGCGCAGCTGATGATAGGTCAGCCCCAGCAGCTCGGCGGCTTTGCGCTGGTTAAAGCGCGCCTTTGCCAGCGCCTGTTCCAGCAGCGCCTGTTCCTGGGCGCGTTGCCACTGCTTCATATCCAGCGGGAAATCGGCAACGCCGCCGCCCGGCGCCGAGTCGGCGGCGGTTTCGGCGTCGGACGCCGTTTTGCGAAACGGGTTAATAATAATGACGTCCAGCGGCCGATCGCTGCTGCCGTGGCGGTAAACCGAACGCTCCACCACATTTTTCAGTTCGCGGATATTTCCCGGCCAGGCGTAGCCCAGCAGCGTGTCGCGGGCGTGGGGCGTAAAGCCGGGAAACAGGGGCAGGTGCAGTTCGCGGCACATCTGGATGGCGAAATGTTCCGCCAGCAGCATGATATCCTGCCGGCGCTCACGCAGCGGCGGCAACTGAACCACGTCAAACGCCAGCCTGTCCAGCAGGTCGGCGCGAAACTTTCCGCTGGCCGCCAGCGCGGGAAGATCGTCATTGGTGGCGCACACCAGCCGGACGTCCACCTGTAGCGACTGGCCGCCGCCGACGCGCTCCAGCACGCCATATTCAATCACCCGCAGCAGTTTTTCCTGCACCAGCATGGGCGCGGTGGCCAGCTCATCAAGAAACAGGGTGCCGCCGTCGGCGCGTTCAAAACGGCCGAGGTGGCGTTTCTGCGCCCCGGTAAAGGCGCCGGCCTCATGGCCGAACAGTTCGGAGTCCAACAGGTTTTCATTCAGCGCGGCACAGTTCAGCGAGATAAAGGGGCCCTGCCAGCGGGGGGAGAGATAGTGAAGACGACTGGCGATCAGCTCTTTGCCGGTGCCGCGTTCGCCGATAACCAGCACCGGCTTGTTGAGCTGCGCCAACTGTGAAACCTGTTCCAGCACTTCAAGAAAGCTGTTGGCTTCCCCCAATAAATTCTCTTTTTCCTGGGACATCGATTTTCATCCTGTGATTTTTACCAATAGTTGGCTTATTTGACTAATCTAGCGGATGTCGGCAAATAGTCAAAATTTCTCCTTCTTTATTTTTCAATAAGTTACAGATAAACAAAAATTGGCACGCTTATTGATAAGAATATCCATATCGCTACTGCACGGTGGTGATAATAAATCAGGCGTAACAGACGCTGGAAATCATTAAGAGGATTTGATTATGGGTATTTTTTCTCGTTTTGCCGACATCGTGAACGCCAACATCAATTCGCTGCTGGATAAGGCCGAGGATCCGCAGAAGCTGGTGCGGCTGATGATCCAGGAAATGGAAGATACGCTGGTGGAAGTGCGTTCCACCTCGGCGCGCGCGCTGGCGGAAAAGAAACAGATCGCCCGCCGTATCGATCAGGCTCAGACGCAGCAGGCCCAGTGGCAGGAAAAAGCCGAACTGGCGCTGCGCAAAGATAAAGACGATTTGGCCCGGGCGGCGCTGATTGAAAAACAGAAACTGACCGACCTGATCGCGATACTGCAGCACGAAGCGGAAAACGTGGATGAAACGCTGGAGCGGCTGAAGCGCGAAATCGGCGAGCTGGAAAACAAGCTGAGCGAAACCCGCGCCCGTCAGCAGGCGTTGACGCTGCGCCATCAGGCCGCTTCGTCGTCACGCGATGTACGCCGTCAGCTCGATAGCGGTAAACTGGATGAAGCCCTGGCGCGTTTTGAACAGTTTGAGCGCCGTATCGATACCATCGAGGCCGAAGCCGAAAGCGTGGGGATTGGCAAACAAAAATCATTGGATCAGCAATTCGCCGAACTGCGGGCCAATGATGAAATCAGCGAGCAACTGGCGGCGCTTAAAGCTAAAGTTAAACCAGCAGAATAACCGGACCGGCTGCCGTCAAGGTTGGCGGCGGCCGTCGCTCCCCGCGGCGAAAGCAACGGGGACCACCGGTGAACATAATAACTAAGGAGACACGATGAGTGCTTTGTTTCTTGCCATACCGCTGACCATTTTCTTTCTCTTTGTGGCGCCGATATGGCTTTGGCTGCATTACAGTCAGCGCAAGCAAAACAATGCTCAACTGGGACAAAACGACATGCAGCGTCTGACGCGGCTGACGGAAGAGGCCCGCCGCATGCGCGAACGCATTCAGGCGCTGGAAGAAATTCTGGACGCGGAACATCCGGACTGGAGAAAATCGTAATGAAAAATACTTGGTCGGGTAAAACCTTATACCGCATACCGGAAGAAGGGATGCTGAAAGGCGTCTGCGCCGGGCTGGCCCGCTACTTCGACGTGCCGGTAAAGCTGCTGCGGGTGATTGTGGTGCTGTCGATGTTCTTCGGCCTGTTCTTCTTCACCATACTGGCTTATATCATCCTCAGCTTTATGCTTGAGCCGGCGCCGGCGGGCAGCTACCAGACGGCGTCGCCGCACACTCCGCGACAACTGCTGGACGACGCGGATGCCACCCTGAACGCCGGCGAACGGCGCCTGCGTAATATCGAGCGCTATGTCACCTCCGATACCTTTGGCGTAGAGAACCGTTTCCGCCGGCTCTAAGCCAGAACACCTACGACGCCGATGCTATCCGTCCGGTTCATTACCACAGGATAACGTCGCGTCGAGCCTGACTGTTTTCCCCACGGCCATAATTTACGCTCAATTTGTTAGCGAGCATAATTTCATGTACAAACGCAGCATTCGTCTCAACTAAATAAAAAGGTACTTCATGGATGAGACAATGCTTTTGATTGCTACGGTGATGTTGCGGGTTTACATGCCGGCGCTGCCGATTGCCCCGAAATAAGCGAGTCTCGTGGCGGAGCCGGGTAATTTATCGCCGCCGGCGCCGGTACGACTTGCCAGACGGAAACAAGTATCAAGGAGTCAGGATTTATCCAATGAAGCGATTACAAAATGAGATTAATTCGCTGGTTAACCGCGGTGTGGATCGTCATCTGCGGCTGGCCGTCACCGGGCTGAGCCGCAGCGGGAAAACCGCCTTTATTACGGCCTTTGTCAATCAACTGCTGAATATCCACAGCGGCGCCCATCTGCCGCTGTTTTCCGCCGTGCGCGAAGGGCGGCTGCTGGGGGCGAAACGCGTGCCGCAGCGCGATCTCGGCGTGCCGCGTTTTGCCTATGATGAAGGCATGGCGGCGTTATACGGTTCGCCCCCCGACTGGCCGACGCCGACGCGCGGAGTGAGTGAAATCCGCCTGGCGCTGCGCTATCGCTCCAATGATTCGCTGCTGCGGCACTTTAAAGATACTTCCACGCTGTATCTGGAAATCGTCGATTACCCCGGAGAGTGGCTGCTGGATTTGCCGCTGCTGGAGCAAAGCTACCTGAGCTGGTCGCGCCAGATGTCCGGGCTGTTGCAGGGCGATCGCGCCGAGTGGGCCAAACCCTGGCTGGCGCTGTGCGAACGGCTCGACCCGCTGGCGCCGGCGGATGAAAACCGGCTGGCGGCGATTGCCCAGGCGTATACCGACTATTTACTGCGCTGCAAACAGCAAGGGCTGCATTTTATTCAGCCGGGACGTTTCGTGCTGCCGGGCGATCTGGCCGGCGCGCCGGTGCTGCAATTTTTTCCGTGGCCGCAGGTGGATAAGCTGGGCGAGGCCAAGCTGGCGCAGGCGGACGCCAAAACCAATATCGGTATGCTGCGTCAGCGTTTCGACTATTACTGCCAGTCTGTGGTGAAAGGTTTTTATAAGCATCATTTCGTGCGTTTTGATCGTCAGATCGTACTGGTGGACTGCCTGCAGCCGTTGAACAGCGGCATTCACGCCTTTAACGATATGCGGCTGGCGTTAACCCAACTGATGCAAAGCTTTCATTACGGCAAACGCACGCTGTTCCGGCGTCTGTTTTCACCCTGTATCGACAAGCTGATGTTCGCCGCCAGTAAATCGGATCACATTACCGCCGACCAGCATGCCAATCTGGTGTCGCTGCTGCAGCAACTGGTGCAGGAAGCCTGGCAGAACGCCGCCTTTGAAGGGATCAGCATGGACTGCGCCGGCATCGCCTCGATTCAATCGACGCAAAGCGGGGTTATCGAGCATCAGGGGCAGAAAATCCCGGCGCTGAAAGGCAACCGCCTGAGCGACGGTCAGCCGTTGACGGTTTTCCCTGGGGAAGTGCCGGCCCGCCTGCCGGGCGCGGCATTCTGGCAAGAGCAGGGATTTCATTTCGATCAGTTTCGTCCGCGTGAAATGACGGTGGACACCCCGTTGCCGCACATCCGCCTGGATACGGTAATGGAATTTTTGTTGGGAGATAAATTGCGATGAACGAACCACTGAAGCCGCGCATGACGTTCGATAACGCCGCGCCGGCGGAGCCTCAGCCGCAGCTACGCGCCGGCCTGGCCTTTGATGAGCAGGATGCGCAGTATTTTTCACCGGTCGCCCGCGAGCAGGAAGTGCCCGAGGAAGGCGTGGCGGAAGAGGCGGTCAGCGCGGCGTTACGCCCCAAACGCAGCCTGTGGCGGCGCATGGTGATGGCCGGGCTGGCGCTGTTCGGCGTCAGCGCCGTCGCCCAGGGGGTGCAATCGCTGCATAATTCCTGGGTACAGCAGGACTGGATCGCGCTGGGCGGCATTACCGCCGGCGCGTTGATCGTTGCGGCGGGCGTGGGGTCGATCGCCGTTGAGTGGCGGCGCCTGTACCGGCTGCGTCAGCGGGCGGAAGAGCGGGATATCGCCGGTGATTTACTGCACAGCCACGGCATCGGACGCGGGCGCGAGTTTTGTGAAAAGCTGGCCCGCCAGGCGGGGCTGGATAACGGCCATCCCGCGTTGCAGCGCTGGCAGGCGTCGCTGCACGAAACCCATAACGACCGTGAAGTGATCGAGCTGTACGCCCGGCTGGTGCAACCGGTGCTGGATAGCCAGGCTCGGCGGGAGATCAGCCGCTCGGCGGCGGAATCCACCCTGATGATCGCCGTCAGCCCGCTGGCGCTGGTGGATATGGCGTTTATCGCCTGGCGCAACCTGCGGCTGATAAACCGCATCGCCGCGCTGTACGGCATCGAACTGGGCTATTTCAGCCGTATTCGTCTTTTCCGTCTGGTGCTGCTCAATATCGCTTTCGCCGGCGCGTCGGAACTGGTGCGCGAGATCGGCATGGACTGGATGTCGCAGGATCTGGCGGCGCGGCTGTCGGCGCGCGCGGCGCAGGGCATCGGCGCCGGACTGCTGACCGCCCGCCTGGGCATCAAAGCGATGGAGCTGTGCCGGCCGCTGCCCTGGCTGGGCGACAAACCGCGGCTGGGCGATTTTCGCCGCGAACTCATCGGGCAGGTGAAGGCCACGTTGCAAAGGGCCAAATAGCGCGGGTTATTTCCCCGGCGGCGAGGTGCAGAGCGCCGCGGCTTTCAGCGCCAGAGCGCCGCCGCCAGCAGTTCCAGCGCCGCGCCCGCCAGCAGCGCGTAATCTGCGCGATGAAAGCGGTAAATCCTGATCGGCGTGCGGCCGACGTCGCCGCGATAGCAGCGTGACTCCATGGCGACGGCCAGATCTTTTGCCCGCAGGATCGAGGTGACGAACAGCGGCATCAGCATGGGAAAGATGCCCTGAATACGGATAAACAGGTTTTGGCGATGAAAACCGCCGCCGCGCGCCAGCTGGGCTTTGCGGATCTTGTCGAACTCTTCGAACAGGCCCGGCAGGAAGCGCAGTGCGATGGAAAACATCATCACCGCTTCGTGTACCGGAAAGCGCCATCTCTTCAGACCGCCGAGCAGAATTTCCAGCCCCTCCGCCAGCTGAACCGGGGGCGTGGTTCTGACCAGCAGCGCCAACAGCAAGACGATGCCGGCAATCTGCTCGCACATCATCACGCCGCGCACGACGCCCTGAGCGGAAAAAGCGATCCCGCCCCAGGTCACCAGTTCCTCCCCCGGCTGGGCGGTCAGCACGGCCTGATAAATCATGGTGGAAACAAAGAACAGCGACAGGGAGAGCAGCGTCAGCAGCAGCATTTTCCACGGCAGTCCTGCAACGGCCCACAGGGTGAGCAACAGCAGGAGCTGCAAGGTTTTTAAGCCGGGATGCTGGGTAAGCAGCAGCGCCGCGCCCGCCAGCAGAACGGCGATAATTTTCGCCCGCGGATCGCGGCGCTCCAGCCAGGAGCCTCGCTGCTGATAAAGCAAACCGTAGGCGTCCGACATCAGGGCTCCCGTGGGGCGTTTTCGTGGTGCGGATAACGGCCGCGCAGCCGGATAATGGCGTCCGCCGCCCGTTGCGGCGACAGCCATCCCGCAGCGGGATGTCCGGCGGCCCGTAGCAAGCGGCCGACGACCAGCGCCGGCGGCTCTTGCCAACCGCAGGTCCGGCGTAAAGAGGCATCGGCGAACAGCGTCGCCGGCGGGCCGTCCGCCTGAATGGCGCCGTTGCGGATAAATACCAGCCGGGCGGCGTGCTGGGCGATTTCCTCCAACTGATGGCTGACCCAGATAACCGTCAGGTTTTTTTCCCGATTCAGACGGTGCAGCAACTGGAACAGGGCGTCGCGGGATTGCAGATCCAGCCCGGCGGTGGGTTCGTCCAGTATCAGCACCTCCGGCTCCAGCACTACGATGCCGGCAATCGCCACCCGGCGTTTCTCGCCGCCGCTCAGTTCGAAAGGGCTGCGGTCCCTGAAATCGTCATAGTCCAACTGCACGGCCGCCATCGCCTGGCGCACCTTCTCCTGTTTTGTCGCCTCATCAAGACGCCGATGGCGCAGCCCGAAGGCGATATCAGCGAAAACCGTGCTGGCGAATAGCTGGTGTTCGGGATACTGAAAGATATAGCCGATGCGATCGAAGCATTCCCTCCGGCGCTCTGCGTGGGGATTCAACCCGTCCAGGCGGATCTGCCCGGCGCAGGGGACGATAAACCCTTTTATCAACTGGAGTAAGGTCGATTTGCCCGAACCGGACTTTCCCGCCAGCGCCAGCATTTCGCCTTGCTCAACGGTAAGGGAAATATTTTCCAGCAGCGGCGCGCCGGCCGGCGGCCGGTTTCCGCGCCTTTTGCCATAGCTGAAGGCCACATCGCTTAGGGTTATTTTCATAACAGCGCCATCAGCTCCTGCGGGTTCAGGGTAAGGGAAACGGGGATCCCGCGCTGGCGCAGCAGCGCGGCGAGGTGATGATAATAGGGCAGTTCCAGCCCGCAGTTGTGCAACAGTTCGAGCTGGGTTTGCAGCTCCGCCGGCGGCGCGTCGGCCAGCTGTCGCCCCTGATTGAACAGTATCCAGCGGTCGGCGTCGAGCACTTCGTCGAGGTGGTGGGTGATATAGATCAGCGCGAAGGGCGTGTGTTTTCTTACTTCATGCAGCGTGGCGACAAACTGGCGTCTCGCCGCCGGGTCGAGCATCGAGGTGGCTTCATCCAGGATCAGGTAACGCGGCGCCAGCGCCAGTACGGCGGCCAGCGCCAGCTTCTGTTTCTCGCCGCCGGAAAGCTGCGCCACCGGGCGCTGTTGCTCCGCGTCCAGCCCCGTCAGTTGGATGGCCCAGGCCACCCGGCGGGCGATATCCCGCTGCGGCCAACCGATATTCGACAGGCCGAAGGCGATATCCTCGCCGACGGTGATCCCCACCTGCTGATTTTCCGGGTTCTGAAACACTATCTGCACCGCCCGGCGGATGGCCGGAATCGCGTCGTTGTCCGCGGTGGACCGGCCGTCGACGACGACCTGTCCCTGCGACGGCAGTTCGATACCGTTCAACAGCCGGGCCAGCGACGATTTGCCGCAGCCGTTGCGGCCGAGCAGCGCGATGAACTCGCCGGGGCGAATCTCCAGCGATACCTGCGACAAAGCCGGGGACGCGGCGCCATGGTAACAAAAGGTGACGTTATGAACGGCGATCATCGGGCGTCGTCTTGTGGCGTCAGGCGGGCGATGATTTTTTCCGCCCTGCGCCGGGAGCGGCGCTCGACCGGGCCGTAAACGCTCTCCGGTACGTTGGGATCGAACACGCCGTCTTCCGTCTGCGGTATCTGCCAGAAAAAATCGATCCGCACCCCGGCGTCCGCCAGCAGCGCCAGAAACACCTGCATAAAGACGCCCCGTCCCGGATCGCAGGAGGGGCTGCCGGCAATCCCCAACCCGCCGGCAATGACGTAGCCGTTATCCTGGTAGGTTTTCAACTGTTCCACCACCGGCAGCAGAATTTTGCGGCTATGGGCGCGAAACGCCGGCGTGTCGTATCCCGCTACCGTCATCGGCGGCCGCGTCGGGCCGAGAAAGGTGAATTCGGGGCAGGGAAGCTGGATCACGCCGTACCCCTGCTGATACATCCAGTCGACCGCCGATTTCATCATACCGCGGCTGCGCGCCAGGCTGCCCACCACCGCATTCTGGTTGATCACGCAGTGGGAGGTGACGATAACCGTTCTACTCCTTTGCACGGGCGGGTTCCTTCAATGCATAGCCGGGGCGGTGCAGCAGCGATGGCGGCAGATTTTTCACTACGTAATAGACCAGCAGCGCCGACAGAATCTTATCCACCAGGTTTTCGGCCAGGCGCGGCAGAAATGCCGCGGTAAACAGGCTGGTTCCGGCCTGCTTCAGCCACAGCACCGCCACGTCGTGCAGGCCGCCGGTTAATCCGCCGAACAGGCCGATGGCGATGACCGTCCCCACGGCGGGGCATAAAAAGCCCAGCAGAATGCCGGAAAACAGCGCGGATGAGAGACGAAAGCCATTGCGCGCGCTGTAGCCGACCACCAGGCCGACAATGATATTGACCAGGGCAAAGGGAATGGCGGTATAGCTGGTGGTGACGCCCAAAACCAGATTGGTCAATAACCCCACCAGCGCCCCCCACAGCGGACCGAAAACCGCGGCGATAAAGATGGTGCCCACCGTATCAAGGAACAGGAACGGAATTTTCAAATGGTCGACGATGCTGCCGGCGATAACGTTAATCGCCACGGCCAGCGCGCCAAAGGTAATGGCAAGATTTTTTTGATTCATTATTAACACCCCTGGTAGGAACAACCTCGACGACGAGGTCAACACGGGAGAAATCGCGTCAGCTAAACGCATTTATCGGATTTATGCCGCCGTTACGTTGGCGATGGGCTGGAACTCTGCCGCGCCGAGTGGCGTTAAGCGCGATTCTATGAAGTGCGCGCCGCAGTAACAAATATAAAAACCGGTATAGGTTATGCGCCTTTGTCAAAAGATGGCGTGGGCGTTGGAGATCCGTTTTGGAAAAAAAGATCCCGCAGAGTGTCAACTTTTGCTGACACCTGCTTCATCCCGCCTGGGCGAAAGAGTATTATCGGAACTTATTAGCCTGTCTCCCCGTTGAAGAAGGTAGTTCTTGATGCGTTTGGAAGTCTTTTGTGAAGACCGTATTGGCCTGGCACGCGAATTATTGGATCTGCTGGCGTCGCGCAATATCGACCTGCGCGGCATAGAGATTGACCCGGCCGGCCGCATTTATCTGAACTTCGCCACGCTGGATTTTGATGATTTTCGCCTGCTGATGGCGGAAATCCGGCGGATTGAAAGCGTAAGCGACGTGCGCACCGTGGCCTGCATGCCTTCCGAGCGCGAGCACCGGGCGCTGAACGCGCTGCTGGAATCGATGCCGGAGCCGGTACTGTCGCTCGATATGAAAGGCAAGATCGAGCTGTCCAACCCGGCGGCCGTCGCCTTGTTCGACGTCGGCGCGGATAAACTTCGCCACCTGACCATCGCGCAGCTGATTAGCGGGTATAGCTTCGCCGACTGGCTGGAGCGGGGCGGCGGGCCGGTAACCGAACGGGTGGTGATCCGCGGGCAGGATTTTCTGCTGGAGATTACCCCCATCCGTCTGGAAGATGATGGAGGGAAAGAGTCGACGGCGGGCGTGCTGGCGATGCTTAAGTCCACGGCGCGCATGGGGCGGCAGTTGCAGGATTTGTCGGTTAACGACGATAGCGAATTTGAGCATATCGTGGCGGTCAGCCCCAAAATGCGCCACGTGGTCGACCAGGCCCGCAAGCTGGCGATGCTGGATGCGCCCTTGCTGATCGTCGGGGAGACCGGCACCGGTAAAGATATGCTGGCCCACGCCTGCCATTTGCGCGGTCCCAGAGGCAAGCAGCCTTTTCTGGCGCTGAACTGCGCGGCGCTGCCTGACGAGGTGATGGAAAGCGAGCTTTACGGCCATGCGCCGGGCGCCTATCCCAATGCGCTGGAAGGCAAGAAGGGCTTTTTCGAGCAGGCCAACGGCGGGTCGGTGCTGCTGGATGAAGTGGGCGAAATGTCGGCGCAGATGCAGATCAAACTGCTGCGTTTTCTCAATGACGGCACCTTTCGCCGGGTTGGCGAAGATCACGAAATGCACGTGGACGTGCGGGTTATCTGCGCCACCAAGAAAAACCTGCTGGAAATGGTGCAGCGGGGAGAATTTCGCGAAGACCTCTATTATCGTCTCAATGTATTGACCCTGACGTTGCCGCCGCTGCGCGAACGCCCGGCGGACATCATGCCGCTGACGGAACTGTTCGTGGCGCGATTTTCCGATGAGCAGGGCATTGCGCGGCCCAGGCTGGCCGCCGATCTGCATCAGTTCCTGCCGCAGTACGGCTGGCCCGGCAATATACGGCAGTTAAAGAATGCCATTTACCGCGCGCTGACGCAGTTGGAAGGCTATGAGCTGCGGATGCAGGATATCGAACTGCCCGCGTTTTCGGTCGAGATACCGCAGAGCGAAGAGTTGCTGGAGGGGTCGCTGGATGATATCAGCAAGCGTTTTGAACGCTCGGTGCTGACCCGGCTATATCAGACCTATCCCAGCACCCGTAAACTGGCGAAGCGGCTGGGGGTGTCGCACACGGCGATAGCCAATAAGCTGCGGGAGTATGGCCTCAGCGGCCGCAAGGCGGCGGGCGAGGAAGAAGACGAGGGGTAAAGCCCATACCGCCTAGCGCAGCGTTTTTATCCCTTTTGCTTGGTGACGTTGTCACAAAATCTTGCCCGGCGGCAAGAGCGGCGGTTGCAGCGAATAAGCGCATATCGGGGTGAGGCGGCGATCGGATTGAGTCGTTATCGTCCCGGCCTGGCACCGCCGCTGGCCGGGACGATAACGTGCTACGCAGCGGTTATTTCAGTACCGCGAGAGCGGCATCGTAATCCGGCTCGGTGGTGATCTCGTTCACCAGTTCGCTATGCAATACGTTGTCATGCTCATCCAGAATAACCACGGCGCGGGCGGTCAGGCCTTGCAGCGCGCCATCCGCAACGGCGACGCCATAGTTTTCTTTAAACTCGGCGCCGCGCAGGGTGGAAAGCACCACCACATTGTTCAAACCTTCCGCGCCGCAGAAGCGGGCCTGGGCGAACGGCAGGTCGGCGGAGATACACAGCACCGCCGTGTTATCCAGTTCGGACGCCAACTGGTTGAATTTACGCACCGAGGCGGCGCATACGCCGGTATCGATGCTGGGGAAAATATTCAGAATTTTACGTTTACCCGCATAGTTGCTGAGAGAGACGTCCGACAGGTCTTTGGCAACCAGAGTAAAAGCCTTGGCTTTGTCGCCTTTGGCGGGGAAGGTGCCGGCCAGAGGGACTGGATTGCCTTGAAAATGTACGTTCTGTGACATGTATGTATCCTTAAGTTACAGATGGTTAACGCGTTGCTCAGTTTAAGGCAACATCGGCAACATTGATATAAAAATTACGGCATAGCAATGCCGTCATCGCGTTCAGGTAGCATTCACTGGCGGCATCCGCCGAGACGGGCGGCAGCTCCGCGGTAATGCACGGCAACCTCCGCTCGGCGCACCAACTGCCGAAAGAGCCGGGGGTGTCGTAGCCCACGCTGGCCACCAGCGGCAAATCAAATTGCCGCGCCAGCCACTGGCCCAGGGGCGAGTTATGCGCATCCTCAATACAGGCCAGGGGCTCATGAAAAGAGACAACCCAGGCGGGATTAAGTTTCTCGATAAGCGTGCACAAAGCCTTGGTTTCCGGCTCCGACGCCGGCGTTTCGCCGGTGGAAAGCTCCACGTCCCGCTCGGCGGCAGCGCTGTTCCAGCGGTATACCGTACTCCCCGGCTGCCAGTTGCCGGCGGGGAAGTTGCGGTTGATATCAACGCCGTTGGCGTTCGCCCGCAATCCCAACTGGCAGCCATCGGGATTAACGGCAAGCACCACATGGTGATGGCGCTGCCCAGGGAACAGGGTGCGCAGCGCGCAGGATAACGTCACCACGGCGGCGGTTTCATCGCCGTGCGTACCGGCAATAATCAGCCCGCTGTTCTGCTGCGGCAGTTCAGCCGGAAAATAGAGCAGCGGCGCGCCGAGCAGCGATTTGCCATACGGTTCGCCCAGCGACGGGAGATTGCCGCGCTGTGAGCGGGCCCGCTGGGAGATAATATTATTTTCCATTTCTCAGCCCTCTGTGTCTTTAATCCGGTTCATCATAATGGTCGAGATCAAAAATAACATCTGTGCGGCGGATTGGACTAAATGCATAGCGCGATTTCTGACTATGATATTATTCAGTAACTTCATCATTGTGTGAGAAAAAGCATT
Organism: Brenneria corticis; assembly: GCF_003115855.1. Classification (GTDB taxonomy): domain Bacteria; phylum Pseudomonadota; class Gammaproteobacteria; order Enterobacterales; family Enterobacteriaceae; genus Brenneria; species Brenneria corticis. Next base: position 65,471 of record NZ_KZ819077.1, on the reverse strand, counting down.
ATGCGACTGGGTCATTGTGCATTATATGCCGCGCTGTTCGCGGCAGTGACGGAACATGCCGCGGCGGCGCAGGTTCCAGCCGGAACCGAGTTGGCCGACAAGCAGGAAATTGTCCGCCATATCAAGGATGAGCCCGCCTCGCTGGATCCGATAAAGGCGGTAGGGCTGATGGAGGCGCAGGTCTCGCGGGATCTGTTCGAGGGGCTGGTTAACCAGGATGCGCAGGGCAACATTATTCCGGGCGTGGCGCAACGCTGGCAAACCAGCGATAACCGCACGTTCATCTTTACCTTGCGCGGCGATGCCCGCTGGTCGAACGGCGAGCCGCTTACTGCAAAAGATTTTGTCTATAGCTGGCGTCGACTGGTCGCGCCGGAAAACAGCTCGCCGTTCTCCTGGTTCGCCCGTCTGGCGGGGATCGCCAACGCCGAGCAGATCATCGAAGGAAAAGCGCCGCCGGACCAACTGGGCGTAACCGCGGTGGACGACCATACGCTGAAGGTGCAGCTCAGCAGGCCTGTGCCTTATTTCGTCAGCCTGCTGGCCAATTTCAGCCTGTTTCCGGTACATCAGGCCACGGTGGAAAAATACGGCAACGACTGGACGAAACCCGGCAATCTGGTGGGGAACGGCGCTTTTAAACTGCAACAGCGGGTGGTGAACGAAAAACTGGTGCTGACGCCGAATGACTATTACTGGGATCACGCCAATACCAAATTGACCAAAGTGACGTTCGTTCCCATTAATCAGGAGTCGAACGCCACCAAACGCTATCTGTCCGGCGATATCGATATTACCGAATCCTTTCCCAAAAATATGTACCGCAAGCTGTTGCAGGACCTGCCCGGCCAGGTCTATACCCCGGAACAGCTGGGCACCTACTACTACGCATTCAACACCCAACGGGCGCCCACCAACGATGTGCGGGTGCGCAAGGCGCTCTCTTACGCGATTGACCGCAAGGTCATTGCGGAAAAAGTGTTGGGAACCGGGGAAAAACCGGCCTATCACTTCACGCCGGACGTGACCGCCGGCTTTAAACCGGCGCAGAGCCTGTTGCAGCAATACGGTCAGGATGAACTGGATGCGCAGGCGAAAGCGCTGATATTTGCCGCGGGGTACGGCCCCGGCAAGCCGATGAAGCTCTCGTTGTTGTATAACACCTCGGAAAACCACCAGAAAATCGCCATCGCGATTGCTTCAATGTGGAAAACCAAACTGGGGGTTGACGTACGCCTGGTCAATCAGGAATGGCAGACCTATATCGACAGCCGCAACAGCGGCGACTTTGATGTGGTGCGGGCGTCCTGGGTGGGCGACTACAACGAAGCCTCGACCTTCCTGTCATTATTGACCTCGCGCCACAGCGGTAATATCGCCCGGTTTAACCACGCCGATTACGACCGGTTAATGGACGAAGCGGGCAATCAGACCAACGCCGAGGCGCTGAACGCCGATTATAACCGGGCGGAGCAGATTCTGCTGGAAGAGGCGCCGATTGCGCCGATCTATCAATACACCAACGGGCGTTTGATTAAACCCTGGGTAAAAGGCTATCCGATCGCCAACCCGGAGGACGTGGCTTATAGCCACACGCTGTATATCGTTAAACACTGAACAGGGTGATATCGGACCCGGAGGAAAGCGTGGAATCCTTTAAAGGAAAAGAGCTGCAACACACCGGCGCGGTGTATGCCTACCAGTTGAACGGCGCGGGCGGGATCGCGCCGATAGGCGATGATGATGTGGTCACGGACGCCAAACCCTGCTGGCTGCACCTCGACTCCACCCAGCCGGCCAGCGCGCATTGGCTGACGGAAACCACGCTGGTCCCGGACAGCGTGCGCGATGCCTTACTGGGAGAAAGCGTACGCCCCAGAGTCACCCGTCTGGGCGAAGGCACGATGATCACGCTGCGCAGCATTAACCGCAATGAGAACTCACGCCCCGACCAACTGGTCGCCATTCGGGTGTTTATTACCGATAAGCTGATTATTTCCACCCGGCGCCGCAAGCTGTTGGCGATTGACGAAGTGTTGGCCGATCTGCAAGAGGGTCATGGGCCGACGGACAGCGGCAGCTGGCTGGTTGCCATCGCGGAAGCGCTGACCGACCATACCAGCGACTTTATCGATGATTTGCATGAAAAAATCGTCGATCTGGAAGAAGATCTGCTGGAGCAAAAAATCCCCCAGCAGGGCGAACTGGCGCTGATCCGCAAACAGCTTATCGTATTGCGGCGCTATATGACCCCGCAGCGGGATGTGTTTTCCCGCCTCTCGGGAGAGAAACTGCCCTGGATGCAGGACGACGACCGACGCCGAATGCAGGAGATCGCCGACAGGCTGGGGCGCGGACTGGAGGACCTGGATGCCAGCATTTCGCGCACCACGGTGCTATCCGATGAAATCACTACCTTAATGACCGACGCCATGAACCGGCGCACCTATACCATGTCGCTGCTGGCCATGGTGTTTCTCCCCACCACCTTTCTCACCGGCTTGTTCGGCGTCAATCTGGGCGGGATACCGGGAGGCGATTCCCGGCTGGGGTTCGCCACCTTTTGCCTGATGTTGGTGGGATTGGTTGGCGGTGTTGCCTGGTGGTTAAAACGCAGTAAATGGTTGTGAATATGTGACAATAATTATTGCGTGGAAGGTCACAGACTGCTGCGGATGCGCAAAAAAAGCCGCCGAACTTGAGCGATATCAACATTTTTAACCCGGTTGTGCGGCACTATCCCGCTCGCAGGTGAATGCAACGCCAAGCGATGGGCGTTGCGCTCCATATTGTCTTACTTCCTTTTTTGAATTACTGCATAGCACAATTGATTCACACCATGCCGACGATTTCGTCGGCATTTTTTTATGCGTCGCGGAGCGACGTTTAACGTTTCTCCCGGCGATTTTTATGGCGGGCTATCCTGCCCGCCACCCTCCGGGCCGCCACGTTGTGGCGTTGAAAAACGTTCCCGACGTTTTTTTATGGCGGGCTATCCCCTCGGCTTCTATGCTTAATCGATAAGTGCTGGATTCGCTAACCGCGCAATCGGCGTTTCAGGCGCAGGATTTGACGATAATTCATCCAACACCGAGGAGGAAAGTATGCCTATGCAGAGCCTGGCGGCCTATCCGCTCGTCGATACGATCCCCACCGATCCCATTCCCATCCCTGATCCGTTGCCAAAACCGCAGCCGATCCCCGAACCGCCGCCGCACCGATAAAGGACTGCCGGGGGACTGGGGAATCCTCAGAAAATAATTAAGCATTCTTAGATAGCAGAATGTGGCTTTTTAAAGGTTTTCCTTCGCGTAAAAAATCGCGCTGAGGTGGGCGTGACCGCCGGGTGAGCGGCAGGGACGCCGCGAAAGCCAGTGCCGCGCCGGGAGCGCGTCAATGGCGGCCCGACCAGCGGTCACGAACGCCGAAGGCATCGCGTAGCGACGCGATTTCGCGAAAAGCCCGGGGGGCATGGGGCGGCGGCGACTGAGCTGCCCCATGTCGGGCGCGTGCTGCGACAGTTGCAGAAATCGACTGAGGTTAGTGCGCACGAAACCCTCACTGCGCTTACAGACATTCCTTTCCCTGATTTATGGGGGTAAAAGGCTTCCGTTGGCAACCCTGTATTCAGCAAACTATTTAATTTCCACTACGTCGAGCCTGGCCGGCGACGGCGCTTCATCCTCGTCTTCCGGCCGCCAGCCGGACGGCCGCAGCGGAAGCTCCTGACGATCGAAGGCCAAATCGCCGCCATCGATCACCTCGCCGCCGTGATGAATGCTTTTGAAATCAAACAGCGCATGGTCGGCCAGATGGGAAGGCACCACGTTTTGCATCGCGCTGAACATGGTCTCGATACGTCCGGGATAACGTTTATCCCAGTCGCGCAGCATATCCTTGATCACCTGGCGTTGCAGATTAGGCTGCGAGCCGCACAGATTGCACGGAATAATGGGATACTGGCGGGCTTCGGCGAAGCGCTCGATATCTTTTTCACGGCAATAGGCCAGCGGGCGGATCACCACGTGTTTACCGTCGTCGCTCATCAGTTTCGGCGGCATCCCTTTCAGTTTCCCGCCGTAGAACATATTCAAAAACAGCGTTTGCAGAATATCGTCGCGGTGATGGCCGAGGGCGATTTTGGTGGCGCCCAGCTCCGTTGCGGTGCGGTACAGAATGCCGCGCCGCAAGCGTGAGCACAGCGAGCAGGTGGTTTTGCCTTGCGGAATTTTTTCTTTAACGATGCCGTAGGTGTTTTCTTCAACGATCAGGTACTCAACGCCGATACTCTCCAGGTATTGCGGTAATACGTGTTCAGGAAAGCCGGGCTGCTTCTGGTCGAGATTGACCGCCACCAGAGAAAAGTCGACCGGCGCGCTCTGTCGCAGGTTGCGCAGAATTTCCAGCATGGTGAAGCTGTCTTTACCGCCGGACAGGCAAACCATAATGCGGTCGCCGTCTTCAATCATATTGAAATCGGCGATGGCTTCGCCGACGTTACGGCGCAGGCGTTTTTGTAGTTTGTTGAGATTGTATTGTTGCTTTTGGTTAACTATTTGTTTTTCTTGCATATTTACATGTGCTCATTTTGCAAAGGGGCACCACAGGGGCAAACATAGTTTAATGTTTAGCAGGCTAAATTGGTCTTCGTTTCGTTCATTGCTGCGGACTTTTATCAAGGTTGCGTCCAGTCTTCAACCCGCAGCCCATCTACCCGGTCAAATTCTCTGGTGTTGTTGGTGACGACAATCAGCCCTCTGCTTCTGGCATGCCCGGCTATGTGTAAATCGTTGTCCCCGATTCGGGTTCCGGCTTTTTCCAGCGATGCCCTGATGTTGCCATAGTGGAAAGCGGCGGACTCGTCGTAGGGAAGCACCGTCACTCTGGAAACGAAATCATCTACCGTTGCGAGGTTCCTTGCGGGGTGGCTACTTTTTTCCGCTCCAAAAACCAACTCTGCCAGCGTGATGGTTGAAATGGCCAGCAGTTCCGCATTTTGATTAAAGCGCGGGAGTAAAAATTCCGGCCGCCGCTTAATGGTGAAAATGACGATGTTGGTGTCCAGCAGGTACTTAATCATCAAGGGATTCCCGCTCGCTGCTTACCTGTTCAGGGCGTTGGGGCAGAAAGTCATCCGTTACCTCTGGCCCGGAAAGGAAAAAACTGTCCCAGGTGTTCCTGACGGGGGTAATGATCCGCTCCATGCCCTTTGCCCTGATAGTCACCTCTTTGACGTTATCGGGGAAACGGAGATTGACCGGCAGCCGAACATTCTGGGTTCGGTTGCTCATGAAAACTTTGCTTTGCTGGAACATGATACACCTCGCTATACATTGTCGTTAGCTGCTATATACATCGAGTATATGGCACGTTATCTGATTTGCAACCCCAAGGGTATTACTCCTTATCGTCGCCGGGGAAGAGAGAGGCACAGCCCGAAACCGCGCGTTAATCTATGGTCATCAATTGGGTATTCCCGCCGGCGGCGGCCGTGTTGACGCTCACCGAGCGCTCGATAAGCAGGCGCTCAAGCCGAATATCCGTTTCCCCGCTTTTCAGACCCTGAACTGAAACGATAGGACCGCCGCGCTCTGCCACGAGCCGACAGGTTCTTTGCAGCGATTCGGCGTCGCCGTGATGGATTACCGCGTCAAAGCGGCTAGCAAAGACGCCGGACAGAGGCTCGATGTCCACAACCTGTTGCACGGCATCAGGCAGCAATCCGTAAATCTCAAGGTAGCGAGGTTCATCCGGCCATAAGGCTTTGCCGCCGATACTGGTTATCGCGGCAAGCTGCGCTAAAACGTCCTGCCGGCTTTGCGCTAAACACAAGACGCGTTCTCTGGGGAGCAAGCGGTAGCTATTGGCTTCTCCCGTCGGACCCGGTAAGTCGCTGGTGGTGAAACTGGCGCCGTTTTTTATAAACTGTTCGCACAGCGGATAAACGGCGGCCTCATTTTTTTCCAGCCATGATGACAGGGCGTTATGCGCGGCCAGTAATGCGGTCTGTCCGGCGGTTTTTTCGGGTAGCGATGGGGAGGTGTAATTCAGCCCCTTGCGTTGCGCATCGGTTGGGTATGCCGCCAGCAGGCGATAAAGATATAGCGGCCCGCCGGCTTTGGGGCCGGTGCCGGATAACCCTTCGCCGCCAAACGGCTGCACGCCGACCACGGCTCCGACGATATTGCGGTTGATATAAATATTCCCGGCTTTGATATTTTTTGTGACTTCATCAATAGTGCTGTCGATACGGGAATGAAGTCCAAACGTCAGTCCGTAGCCTGAGGCGTTTATTTTTTCCACCAGGGAGGGAAGCTGCCGGCTATGATACCTCAATACGTGCAGAACCGGGCCGAATACCTCTTTTTGCAAATCTTCGATGCGGTTTATTTCAATTAACGTCGGGGCGATAAAACAGCCCCTGGCGACGGCAACATCATCCGATGCCGGATTAGCCGCTCCCTGATGTACCTGAAATCCCTTATCCGCCATTTCCTTGATATGCGAATTGATGTTATTCATTGCCTCGGCGTCGATAACGGGACCGATATCGGTGGACAGCCGTTGCGGATTTCCCATGCGGTATTCGGCCATGGCGCCGCGCAGCGCGCTCAATAGCCGATCGGCGACATCATGTTGAATACAAATTAATCTTAATGCCGAACAGCGTTGGCCGGCGCTATCGAAAGCCGAATTAATGCTGTCGATAATAACCTGTTCCGGCAGGGCGGATGAATCGACAATCATGGCGTTAATACCGCCGGTTTCGGCGATAAGCGGTATTGGACGGCCGGACGCATCCACTCTTCCGGCGATTTGTCGTTGAATAAAAGAGGCCACCTCGGTCGAGCCGGTGAACATAATCCCTTTTACTCTTTCATCGGCAATAAGCTTTTGGCCGACGGTTTCCCCCCGGCCGGGCAATAGCTGCAGAACGTCGACGGGGATACCGGCCTGGTGCAGAATTTTGACGGCGTTATAGCCATTTAGCGGCGTCTGTTCAGCGGGTTTGGCTATAACGGTATTGCCCGCGGCTAATGCCGCCGCCACCTGTCCGGTAAAAATGGCCAACGGAAAATTCCACGGGCTGATGCAAACAACGATCCCGAGCGGCGTATGGGTTTGATTATCAAAACTGTCGTTGACCTGTCCGGCGTAATAATTCAGAAAGTCGATGGCTTCACGGACTTCCGCTATGGCGTTGCCATAGGTTTTTCCCGCTTCCCGGATCAGCACGCCGATCAGTTCGCCCATTCTTTGCTCCATGATTTCGGCGGCCTGTTGCAGGATCTGCGCGCGGCGGGAGGGAGGAACGGCGGCCCAGCTCGCGGCGGATTTTTCAGCCGCCGCGAGCGCGATAGCGATATCCTCATCGCCGGCATCGTAAACCTGGCCGATAATATCCCGCGACTCCGCCGGGTTGATTATCGGTTTGGGCGTCGAAAGCGGAGAGGCTGCGGCGATAAGCGGCGTAACATGACTCTGCTCCGCCGAGCTTGCGGTTAAGGCATGGGATAAATGGCGCAGGCAATCTTCGTCATATAAATTCAAGCCGGCGGAGTTGGGGCGGGAGGCGCCATAAATATGGCGTGGCAGCGGGATTTTGGGATGGGGCAATCCTAGTTCATGCTCCGTTTGCGCCAGGTTTTTGACTTCGTTCACCGGGCTGGCCACCAAATCATCGAGGGGGATGGTTAAATCGGCGATTTTATTGACGAAAGAGCTGTTGGAGCCATTTTCCAGCAGGCGGCGCACCAGGTAGGGCAACAGCGTTTCATGCGACCCCACCGGCGCATAGATTCGACAGGGGCGATCCAATTTTTCCTTACCCACCACTTCCTGATAAAGAGGAACCCCCATGCCGTGCAGGCACTGAAATTCATACTGCTCAGGCTGAAAATTATCCCCGGCGATATGGTATACGGCGGCGAGGGTTTGGGCGTTGTGAGTGGCGAATTGCGGATAAATCAGTTCAGGCTCGGACAACAGGGAGCCGGCACAGGCCAGGTAGGAGATATCCGAATACACTTTACGGGTAAATACCGGATAGGTTTTATGTCCGGCGATCTGGGCGCGTTTGATTTCGCTATCCCAATAGGCGCCTTTGACCAGGCGGACGCGCAACCGCCGCCCGGTGGTTTTCGCCAGATTTTTCAAAAAATCTATTACGTAATAACAGCGTTTTTGATATGCCTGCACCACAAAACCAATGCCGTTCCAGGATTGAAGTTCCGGTTCGTGACAAAGTTTTGTCAGTAAATCCAGTGAAATATCTAAACGTTCCGCTTCCTCGGCGTCAATGGTAATAGCAACGTTATATTCTTTAGCCAGTATCACTAATGATTTCAACGCCGGGTATATTTCATTTAATACCCGGTGATACTGATGACGCGTATAGCGCGGGTGCAATGCCGACAGCTTAAGCGAAAACTCGGGGCCGGAATATATTCCCTTGCCGTCGGCGCGTTTACCGATCTCATGCAGCGCATTCCGGCAGCGTTGAATATAATCCTGCGCGTCGCTTTGGGTTAACGCGGCTTCTCCCAGCATGTCATAGGTATAGGTAAATCCTTGTTCTGTTATTTTTGCCGAGTATTCCAATGCCTGCGCGATGGTTTCTCCGGTAACGAAATGCTCGCTCATCACGTGCATCACGGTATTCATCGCTTTTCTGATTAGCGCCGGCGACCAGATGCGGATGATTTTTTTCAGGCCGCCCGCCGTTTGTGGTTTATGGCTATAGCTGACAAGCGCGGCGGTGAGCACTAAACCCCACGACGCCGCGTTAACGAATAAAGGCCGGGTCTTGCCGATATGCGCCTTCCAGTCGCGGCCGGAAATTTTATCGCTTATCAGCAAATCGCGGGTATCATTATCGGGTATGCGCAATAGCGCCTCAGCCAGGCACATTAATGCAATTCCTTCCCTCGAAGAGAGCGAATATTCCTGTAATAGATTTTGCACGATGGCCGCGCGGTTTTTGGCGACCTTTTTCTTTCTTAATGATAAGGCCAAATCGTGCGCCAGTTTATGAATGGCGCGATCTTTTTCCGCTACCGCGTTAACCTGATTAAAAAGCGCGGATACGGCGTCCTGTTCTGATAAGTCCCAGGCCTGAGTCAGCAGCTTTCTTTTCCCATCCTGATTTATCAACTCTGCCGCCAGCCCTGAAAAAGGGTGATATGCCAAACCGCCGTTTTCAATGGATGCCTCTTTATCTATGCCGGTCATCATATAAAATCTCCTTATGGTAAATTAATTAACCTGTTATTTTATGAATCCTATCAATATATTCCCAATCCGTTTCAAGTACATATTTTTTACCCATTAAGACGATTAAACGCAGGCTTTAGGCTATAAAGAAAATGAATGGATCTTTCATTACTTTTTCCAATGGTCGGGCTTATACCCTAAATTGAATTCCAGGGATAATTTGCTTCATGTGATTTCGGCGTTTGTTATAGAATGAATTAAGTCACATCATAAATACGTACTGGAGCCAGAGAATGAAAAGGTATCAATGGCTGTTCGCCGCCGCTGCGCTGCTGCTGGCCGGTTGCAGCAACGGTGAAAAAAACGCGGCCGCGGAGCGGCAGGGAGTTGCGGCGGATAACGCCGGAAACTCCATTGTGCTGCTAAAGAGCAGTACGCCGGCTGAGGTTAACTGTGTGCTGGCGGGGGGCACGATGGCGACGTCAAGGCAGCTGAACGGCGCCAGCGTGGGAACCTGCCAGTTGGCCAACGGTAAGCGCTGCGACGAACAGGCGCTGCTGAATGGGACTTGTCCCGCCGGCTGACGCCCGCGGCAGCGCCGGTCCGCCGCGGGTCATCATCCAGAGCGGCTCAGGGATTCAACAGATTGGGGCACTCATCGTCCCGGCTTATCTGCTGCAGGTTTTGCAGCGTGGTCTGGGAAATACTGGTTAACGCCTCTTCCGTCAGAAATGCCTGGTGCCCGGTGAACAGCACGTTGTGACACGCGGACAGGCGGCGGAATACGTCGTCCTGAATCACGTCGTTGGATTTGTCGGCAAAGAACAGATCGCGTTCATTTTCGTAGACGTCCATGCCCAGCGAGCCGATTTTCTGCTGTTTCAGCGCATCAATGGCCGCCTGCGAGTCAATTAATCCCCCCCGGCTGGTATTGACGATCATCACCCCGGTTTTCATCTGCGCGAAAGCCGCCTGATTAAGCAGATGATGATTTTCCGGCGTCAGCGGACAGTGCAGCGAAATGACATCCGCGCGGGCGTACAGCGTTTTCAGATCGACATATTCGGCGCCCAGTTCAAGCGCCTGCGGGTTAGGGTAGGGATCGAACGCCAGCAGGCGCATGCCGAACCCTTTCAGGATGCGCATGGCGGCGACGCCGATTTTGCCGGTGCCGATAATCCCGGCGGTGCGGTTGTGCATATTAAAGCCGATCAGCCCTTCCAGCGAGAAGTTGGCGTCGCGGGTACGCTGATAGGCGCGATGAATGCGGCGGTTAAGGCACATCATCATCCCGACGGCGTGTTCGGCAACGGCTTCGGGCGAGTAGGCCGGCACCCGGACGACCTTGATTCCCAGCTCTTTGGCGGCGTCGAGATCGACGTTATTGAAGCCGGCGCAGCGCAGCGCGACGGTTTTTACCCCAAGCTCCGCCAACTCGGTCAATACGTCGCGGCCGCCGTCGTCGTTAACAAAAATGCACACCGCCTGATAGCCCGCCGCGGTTTTGGCGGTGCGCGTGGTCAGCATAAATTCAAAAAACTCTATCTGATAGCCAAACTGCTGATTGACCTGTTCTAAATACTTACGGTCATATTGCTTGGTACTGTAAACTGCCAGTTTCATAACCTGTTTCTCCGCAACATCCTCTGGTTAAACTATCAGAAAATAGTGAATAGACAAATTGTTGCCCGGCTAACAGTAACCGCCAGGGAATGAAAAAAGGCAAATAGTTAATCCATAATGGTAGAACGGAGCGCGACCCGCATACGGGCCTGAATGAAATTAGGATATTTAATAGCCGCTGATGATTAAAAAATACTCGCTGACGGGATTGGCGCTGGTACTACTGCTGTTGGCCGCATCATGGTGGACGCTGCCGCAATGGTTGCCGCGTTTGCTGAACGCCTGGTTGCCGTCAGGGATTTCGCTGACGCTGAACGCCTCTCCCGAGTGGCGTGACGGGGGGCTGCGAAGCGATGGTTTTAGTCTGAAGGCCGGCGGCTGCCCGCTGCTTGAGGCGAGCGACATCTCGCTGCGGCGGCAGTCAGGCCGATGGCACGTCGAGGCAGATGCCGTTACGCTGGACAGCGACTGCCTGCCGCTGTTGTCTGCGGATGAAAACGCGGCGCCGGCGCTGCTTTCACAGTGGCAGCAGCGCTTGCCCGCCGCGGAGATCGCCATCAAAACGTTCACCCTGCGCCCCTGGCCGGAGTATGCCAGCCGGATGAGCCTGACGACCGACGGCAATCAGCGGCAAACGCTGCATTATCAGGGGGAGCGGCTGGCTTTGCAGGCTGAATTGAAGCAGCGGCATCTGACGTTGCGCAACGGCATGCTGGCGACCCCGACGGGTTCTTCCCGCCTGCGGGTCAGCGGGGAGCTGGATCTGGCGGATACGCTGACGCTGCCGCCGGTACGCGGCGAATTGAAAGCAAATCTGGAAAGCGGACAGGCGTCGGATCCGCTTACCGCCTCACTACGCTGGCAGGCGCGGCAGGGGGAGCTGGCGTTGCATGCGGTCGGCGACGGAGAACCCCTGGCGGCGTTGCCGTGGCGGCTGAGCGAAGACGCCATTCAGGTCAATGACGGCGTCTGGCGCTGGCCCTACGCCGCGCAGCCGCTCTCCGGCAGGGTCTCTCTCTCCCTGCGAAACTGGCGTCAGGGGCTGGATAAAACCCGGATTGACGCCCGGATAAATATGTTGACCCAGGGGCACAACGGCAAAGCCAACGCGGTGCTGGTGCTGGGACCGGGCAATCTGGGGCTGATTAACAGCGAACTGCGCTTTCGGCTGACCGGTCAGGCCAATCTGGCGGACCTGTCGTTAACGGCGTCATTGCCGGGCGTCATTCAGGGATCGGCGCTGGATCCTGAGTTGTCTATTTTACCGGGGGCGCTGTTGCGGGCCTGGGGTACGCCGGCGCCGCAGCTGCGGCTTGAGGAAGCCCGCTGGCCGTTGGCCGGGCTGCGAGTCAGCGCCGCGGGGGTCAACGGCCGTTTGCAGGCGATAGTCAGGGCGCGGGACGACTATTGGGGAAGCTTTAAGCTACACCTTGACGGCAAGGCGCAGGATTTCTGGCCGGATAAGGGGAACTGGCAGTGGCGCTACTGGGGCAACGGGCAACTGCCGCCGCTAAAAAGTAAAGGAGACCTGGCCGGGCGCGGCAGCTGGCAGGATACCCTTATCGAGATCAAGCAGCTTTCCAGCGGGTTGGATCAGCTGAACTATGGGTTGATGAAGGTGCATCTGCCGCGGTTGACCATCACCGAGCCGCTGCGCTGGCAGCGCGCCCGCGCGGAGGCCGATTTTCAGGGGGCGTTGCAGCTCGTTGCCGAACGGGCGGAGTTTAATAACGGCGGCTATCTTCCCCCGTCGCGCTTAACGCTTAAGCTGCGCGGGCGCGATCCCGGCGACTTCCTGTGGCAGGGAGAGCTGCGGGCGCAGGATATTGGTCCGGTGGCGCTGCGCGGACGCTGGGATGGCGAACGGCTGCGCGGCGGCGCCTGGTGGCCGCAACAGCCGCTGCGAGTGTTTCAGCCGCTGCTGTCCGCCAACCTGAAAATAAGGATCCGCAGCGGACAGTTTTATGCCCAGTCCGCCTTTTCCGCGGCGCGCGGGGAAGGGTTCCGCGCCGGGGGCCACTGGGTCGTGAAGGACGGCGGGCTGTGGCTGCAGGATGGCGAAGTCGACGGCGTTAACTTTATTCTTCCCTACCGCCTGCAGGATCAGCAGTGGCAGCTGGGAGTGAAACAGCCGGTCACGCTGCGTATCGACATGCTGGATAATCTGTTCAAGATGACCAATATCCGCGTCGACCTGCAAGGTTTCTATCCCTACAGCGAACAACGGCCGCTGACCATGACGCAGGCCGCCATGGATGTATTAAGCGGGCACGTCGGGCTTTCCGCCCTGCGCTGGCCGCAGCGGGAAGCGGCATTGTTCAAAGTGGAGAGCGTCGAACTCAGCGAACTGTTTCCGCTGCTGAAAATAAAACAGTTGGCGATGTCCGGGCGGGTGAGCGGGGTACTGCCGCTTGATTTCAACCACCCGCGAATGCTGATCCGACAGGGGCGCATTACCAACGATCGTTTCCTCACGCTGCGGCTGGATAAACAGTTCGCCGACGAGCTGGAAAGTAAAAACATGGCCAGCGGCGCGGCAATCCGCTGGCTGCGCTACCTGGAGATCGGCCGCTCCCATGCGACGGTTGAACTGGATAATCAGGGCGCGCTTTCCCTTGGCGCGCAGATTCAGGGAAAAAATCCCCTGCTCAGCGCCGAACGGCAGGTAATACTTAACTACCGCCATCAGGAGAATATTTTCCAGCTATGGCGCAGTTTACGTTTCGGCGATAATTTGCAGGATACGCTGGAGCAGCAGGCGAATGACTAAATTCAGGACGGAATGATGAAAAATCTCTATGCGGTATCGGGAACCTTTGGCGTCCTGCTTTTACTGACCGGCTGTGTGCCGCGGATAGAAGTCGCGGCGCCCAAGGAGCCGATAACCATCAATATGAACGTTAAAATCGATCATGATATTTATATCCGGGCGGATAAAGAGGCGACGCAGCTGCTGGAAAAATCACCCGGCGCCGCGGGGGAAGAGATAAAGAAAAGCGCGCCGACCGGCGCGCAATAAACAGCCAAGCACAAAAGTAATGCAGGATAACAATGATGTTGAATGCTATCTTATCCGCCTCCTCAATGGCTTGAAAGGGCAATATTTCGAGCACATCTTTCAGTTTTATTGAATAAAGGTTCATCGTCCGTGGTTAGAGCCATCGCCGTCTATGTGCTACCATGCCCGCCGAAAAATAAAGGCGTTTCCACCACTCGCCATAGCAAAAAGCATTAAGGAATGACAACGTGAAATCACCTCTCAACGCATTATCTTCGCAGTTAAGCGAGTTAATGCTCCGCGATCGACAACGTCTGCAGCGCCGGTTACAGGGGGCGGCGAAAGTGAGCGGCCCGCAGGCGCAGGCCGCCATCGTCCAGGAGATCGAAGGTGAGATCGCCATCGCCCGCCAGAAAGTGGAAAACCGTCGCGCCGGCTGCCCCGCCGTCAGTTACCCCGACCAACTGCCCGTCAGCCAGAAAAAAGATCGTATTCTGCAGGCGCTGCGCGACCATCAGGTGATCATCGTCGCCGGGGAAACCGGCTCGGGAAAAACCACCCAGCTGCCGAAAATATGCCTGGAGCTGGGCCGCGGGGTGCGCGGGCTGATCGGCCATACCCAGCCGCGCCGTCTGGCCGCCAGAACGGTGGCCGAGCGCATTGCAACCGAGCTGGAAACGCCGCTGGGCGGCAGCGTGGGCTACAAGGTTCGTTTTAACGATCGGGTGGGCGACAATACGCTGGTGAAGCTGATGACCGACGGTATTCTGCTGGCGGAAATCCAGCAGGACCGCCTGTTGATGCAGTACGACACCCTGATTATCGATGAAGCGCACGAACGCAGCCTGAATATCGACTTTATTATGGGGTATTTGCGCCAGCTGCTGCCGAAGCGTCCCGACCTGAAGGTGATTATTACCTCCGCCACCATCGATCCCGAGCGTTTTTCCCGTCATTTCTCCAACGCGCCGATTATCGAAGTCTCCGGCCGCGCCTATCCGGTCGACGTGCGTTACCGCCCGGTGGTGGAGGACGCGGAGGACAGCGACCGCGATCAGCTGCAGGCGATTTTTGACGCGGTGGATGAGCTGGGCCGGGAAGGGCCGGGGGATATCCTGATTTTTATGAGCGGCGAGCGGGAAATTCGCGATACGGCGGATGCGCTGAACAAGCTGGATTTACCCCATACCGAGGTGCTGCCGCTGTATGCCCGGCTGTCGAATCAGGAACAGAACCGGGTATTTCAGTCGCACCACGGCCGCCGCATCGTGCTGGCGACCAACGTGGCGGAAACCTCGCTGACCGTACCGGGCATCCGCTACGTTATCGACCCCGGCACGGCGCGCATCAGCCGTTACAGTTTCCGCACCAAGGTGCAACGTCTGCCGATTGAGGCGATTTCGCAGGCCTCCGCCAATCAGCGCAAAGGGCGCTGCGGACGCGTCGCCGCCGGGGTGTGCATCCGGCTCTATTCCGAGCAGGATTTCCTGTCGCGCCCGGAATTTACCGATCCGGAAATCCTGCGCACCAATCTGGCGTCGGTCATTCTGCAAATGACCGCGCTGGGGTTGGGGGATATCGCGGCGTTCCCCTTTGTGGAAGCGCCGGATAAACGCAATATTCAGGACGGCGTGCGCCTGCTGGAGGAGCTTGGGGCGATTCAACTGGCGGAAAACGGCCATTATCAGCTGACGCCGCAGGGGCGTCAGCTGGCGCAGCTTCCCATCGATCCCCGCCTGGCGCGCATGGTGCTGGAAGCGCGCAACACCGGCTGTGTGCGCGAGGTGATGGTGATTACCGCGGCGTTGTCCATTCAGGATCCGCGCGAGCGTCCGCTGGATAAAAAGCAGGCGTCGGATGAAAAGCACCGCCGTTTTGCGGACAAGGAGTCCGACTTTCTGGCGTTCGTCAATCTGTGGGATTACCTGCGCGAGCAGCAGAAAGCGCTGTCGTCCGGCCAGTTCCGCCGTCTGTGCCGCAGCGAATATCTCAACTATCTGCGGGTGCGCGAGTGGCAGGATATCTATACCCAGCTGCGGCAGGTGGTGAAGGAGCAGGGGCTGCCGATCAACAGCGCGCCAGCCGACTATCGCAGTGTCCACTGCGCTTTGCTGACCGGGCTGCTGTCGCATATCGGCCAGAAAGACGTGGATAAGCAGGAGTACAGCGGAGCGCGCAATGCCCGTTTCGCCCTGTTTCCCGGCTCCGGCCTGTTTAAAAAGCCGCCCAAATGGACGATGGTCGCCGAACTGGTGGAAACCAGCCGGTTGTGGGGACGCATCGCCGCGCGTATCGATCCCGAATGGATCGAGCCGCTGGCCCAGCACCTGATCAAGCGCAGCTACAGCGATCCGCACTGGGAAAAAGCGCAGGGCGCGGTGATGGCGCAGGAAAAAGTCACCCTGTTCGGTCTGCCGATTGTCGCGGCGCGCAAGGTGAACTACAGCCAGATCGACCCGCCGTTGGCGCGCGAGCTGTTTATTCGCCACGCGCTGGTGGAGGGCGACTGGCAAACCCGTCACGCCTTTTTTCGCGCCAATCTGAAATTGCTGGCGGAAGTTGAGGAGCTGGAAAATAAATCCCGCCGTCGCGACATTCTGGTGGACGATGAAACGCTGTTCGCCTTTTACGACCAGCGTTTGCCGCCCGATATCATTTCCGCCCGCCATTTCGACCAGTGGTGGAAATCCGCCGGCCGTCAGGATGCCGATCTGCTGAACTTTGAAAAAAGCATGCTGATTAAGGACGGGGCGGACGATATCAGCGCGCTGGATTACCCCAATTTCTGGCATCAGGGCGACCTGAAGCTGCGCCTCTCCTATCAGTTCGAGCCGGGCACCGATGCGGACGGCGTGACGGTGCATATCCCGCTGCCGATCCTTAATCAGGTGCGGGAAGAGGGATTTGAGTGGCAGATCCCCGGCGTGCGCCGCGAACTGGTTATTGCGTTGATTAAATCCCTTCCCAAACCGATGCGGCGTAATTTTGTGCCGGCGCCCAATTACGCCGAAGCGTTTCTGGCGCGCGCCACGCCGCTGGAACGCGGCCTGCTGGACGCCTTGGAGCGCGAACTGCGGCTGATGACCGGGGTGACGGTGCCGCGCGACGAGTGGCAGTGGCAACAGGTGCCCGATCATCTAAAAGTGACGTTTCGCGTGGTGGATGAAAAAAACCGCACCCTGCGGGAGGGAAAGGATCTGTCCGCGCTGAAAGAGCAGCTTAAAGACCGGGTGCAGCAAACCCTCTCCGCGGTGGCGGACGACGGCCTGGAGCAGAGCGGTCTGCACCTCTGGAGCTTCGGCTCGCTGCCGGACTGCTACGAGCAGAAGCGCGGCGGCTATTCGGTGAAAGCCTACCCGGCGCTGGTGGACGAAAAAGAGAGCGTGGCGATCCGTTTATTCGATACGCCGCGCCAGCAGCAGCAGGCGATGCGGCAGGGGTTGCGGCGTTTGCTGCTGCTGAATATTCCGTCGCCCATCAAGTATCTGCATGAAAAACTGCCCAATAAGGCGAAGTTGGGGCTCTATTTTAATCCTTACGGCAAGGTGCTCGATCTGATTGACGACTGTATCGCCTGCGCGGTGGATAAGCTGATCGCCGAATTCGGCGGGCCTGTGTGGCAGGAAGAGGCGTTCCGGCGCCTGCATGAAAAAGTACGCGCCGAACTTAACCAGTCGGTGGTGGATATCGCCCAACAGGTCGAACAGATCCTGACCGCGGTGTTTGCCATCAATAAGCGCCTGAAGGGCCGGGTGGATATGTCGATGGCGCTGGCGCTGAGCGATATCAAAAGCCAGCTCAACGGCCTGGTGTTCCGCGGCTTCGTCACCGCCAACGGCTGGCGGCGGCTGCCGGACGTTCTGCGCTATTTGCAGGCCATTGAGCGGCGGCTGGAAAAACTGGCGCAGGATGCGCACCGCGACCGGGCGCAGATGCTCAAGGTGGAGCAGGTGCAGCAGGCGTGGCGTCAGTGGTGCAACAAGCTGCCGGTGGAGCGCCGCGACGACGACGACGTGCAAGCGGTGCGCTGGATGATCGAAGAACTGCGGGTAAGCTATTTCGCCCAGCAGTTGGGCACCCCGTTCCCGGTATCGGACAAGCGCGTATTGCAGGCGATGGAGCAAATTGATGCGTAGCTCTATATTCAGGGTTACGCGTCGCGGGTTATGGCCATTGGCACCCCATCAGAGCGGCCGAACCTCCTCTTTTAGCCGGATATAGGCCGACTTGATTTCATCTTCGCCATATTTTTGCTCCAGGCGTTTGATGATGAAATGTCCCCGCGCCATATTTTGATAATGGTTGATAAACAGGGTATTGATGGCCGCGCCGCTTGCCGCCCCGATAACCGGGACGATTTGCGCGGCCATTTTTTCAGTGATGGTAATGCCCAGCCGCGCGGCGACGGCGTCGATCAGCCTGGCCAGCGTTCTTCCCGCCTGGGAGGTGGTGATCCTCGCCGACGCTTTTTCCGCGCCTTTTTTACCGGCGATATCAATAAGCTCACGCGCGGCGTGTTTGGTGATATCCGCCAGCACCGCGCGGGAGGCATAATAGGCGGACTCGGCGGCGTCATCGCTTTTGGCGCGGCCGCCGAGGGCGAAAACTTCCACGCAGGCGGCTTTTACCGCCAGATCCGCCGGCGAAAAGCCTTCGCTGCGGGCGATATCGGCCACCGAACGCATCATTATCGTGGTGCTGATGGGCAGCTCGACAAGTAAGCCGGCCGCGCCGAAAAAGCCGCTGACGGCGCCGGCCGTGGCGGCGGCCAGCCGATGGGTTTTGGGCGACGACGCCCGCTGCGGATCGTCGTCCAAAGTATAGAGCGCGGCGTCGACGGATTTATGCAACGCCGCGTGAACCACGTCCTGTACCTTGTTTTTTACCCAGTTAGGCAGTTTGGAGATGCTCCACTCAATGGGGCCGCCCACCAGATTCGCCAGCTGTATGGCAAAGGAGGGGGCTTCCAGCAGGGTTATGGCCTGTCTGATGTCGTTTATATCTTGCCGGTCATCAAAAATGGTCATAGAAATCTCGCGATGTGGTGAAAACCAGATAGCGGCGGCGCGCTATCTGACTTGGCGGCTATTCAGCCACAGAATAAAATCTTTCGGCGGGAGCGGACGCGAGAAATAATAGCCTTGAACCTCGTCGCAACCAAACGCGGCGAGGTAGTCCAGCGTTTCTTTATTTTCAACGCCCTCGGCCAGAACATCATAATTAAGCTTGTGCAGCATGCTGATGATTGACTCAACGATAGTGCGGCTATCCTGATCGGTTTTAATATCCTGGATCAGCGACTTATCCAGCTTTATTATGGTTGCCGGAATATTTTTCAGGTAGCTCAAATTGCTGTAGCCGGCGCCGAAGTCATCCAGAGAAATCGTAAAGCCCCGCTGTTTCAGCTCCCGAATAGTGGCGAGCGTCTCGGAGCTTTCCACTATTTTTTGCGTTTCCACACATTCAATTTCAATATCCGCCGTGGTCAACTGGTGGTTATTAAGGATATTAATTAGTCGCGAAATAAAATTGTCTTCCGCGAAATTACTGGCGGCGACATTAATTGATATGGGAAATAATACGCCAGCCTGACGCCAGATTTTCACCTGCTGCGCGGCCTGCTTCATCACCCACTCCGTCAGCGGCCGCATCAGCGTCGTCCCCTCGGCCAGGGGAATAAAACTGTCGGGATATATTTCGCCCAAATCGGGGTGACGCCAGCGGATCAGCGCTTCAACCCCGATGACCTGGCCGGTCTTGATATTCAGTTTCGGCTGATAAACCAGGTACAGGCCGGGCTTGTTATGCTGCAATACGTCGGAAAGTTCGTTGAGCAGGGCAAACGCGGTTTGCTGAGCCTTATCGCTGCCTTCGTGGTAGGCGCACTGGCGAATATTGTTATTGATGGCGTCATGCAGCGCGCTCATGGCCTCGCGCAGGATACGCTGCGGGTCGATGACCGGGATGCGGAATTCGGTGTAGCCGACGAACAGCTCCAGTTTCAACGGTACGTGACTGGTAATGCTGTCCTGGATGCGGTCGGCGCAGGTGGCGAGCTTGGCCAGTACCTGCTCCTTTCTGTCGGCTTTTATCAACAGGGCGAAGCGCCCGATGGCGACGCAGTAAACATTTTCGCGCGAGTGGAATGCCAGGCGCAGAAACATGCCGATATCTTTCAGCATGCTTTCCACCGTCGGCATACCGAGCGCGCGTCCCATTTCGTAAGCGTAGGAAATATTGATGCTGTCGATCAGTATCAGCAGGTAGTTTTCATGGATATCGGTTATATGATTAATATCCTCGATCAACCGCTGGCGGTTCGGCAGCATGGTGACCGCATCAACCAGGCCGATGGCATTACGGTATTTAATCAGCGACATGGCGATGGTGGCTAAATCTTTTAGCGTATGCAGCTGGAGCATGCTGAAAGTGCGGGGCGTATAGTCAATAACGCACAGGGTGCCGATGGCGTAACCTTCTTCGGTAAAGAGCGGTATGCCGGCGTAAAAGCGAATATGGGGCGGCCCTGAGACGTAGGGGCTATTTTTAAACCGGTCATCCTGCAAGGCATCCTGACAGATAAGAAAACAGCCGGTTTGCACGGCGAATTGATCAAAGGATCCTATTTTTTCCATTTCGTTTAAGGCGAAATTGGTTTTTGCCTTGACGTGTTGCTTCTGTGAACCGCTGAGCGTCACTAATGACGTCGGCATTTGCAGTAACTGGCAGGCCAGCGCCGTGATCTTGTTGAGAATGTTATCCTGAGAGGCATCAAGATCCTGTACTGCATCCAGAGTTTGCATGCGTTTTTTTTCATCATGATTTAAATGGCTTAACATGCTGGCTCCTTCTTCCCCGCGCACAATAGTAACGATATAAAGAATAAAATAAAATTTGCATTAACACATTAACATGGGGCGCTAAAAAGAGGATAGTTTATTCTGAGGATGATAACCGCTTAATGTATATAGTAATTAATCAAAATGGACGTTACTGGAAATTGTTGGCGCAGCAAAAACGCAAGTCAAGTTTTTCGTTCGCGACCTTGAGTAATTATCTTTAGAATTTGTAAATTATGTGAAAACAATGATAAATCAAAGTGCGATAATAGGCTTTAATTCACTGACTGTAATAAAGCATTGCGCCATATTTTAATCAATCGGATGATTAATTCGCGGCGCGGTATTTATAATGGCGCCCGGTTATTTGACGACTCGGGGGGGCGATGGCAGCACGCCCGATTTTTGGGCCAGCGTTTCCAGCGCCTGGCGGATTGCCGTAACGGCGACGGCGCGATTATCCGCCTTATCGCGATCGACGGCGGCGGGCGCCGAACTTTGAATCCCCATCAATACCCATCCGGAGGCCGTGTGCAATATTAGCGGCGACCCGCTGTCGCCCGGCAGGGTATCGCAGCGGTGCGATACCACCGCGGACTGGATCCAGCCGGTAATAAGACAGTCCTGGTGACGATACAGCGTATTCTGATGATCTTCCGGATAGCCTGCCTGGGTAACGCGGCGTTTATTTTGCGCCAATGCCTGTATTAACGCCCGACGACTCCCTTGCCACATGGGGAGCGGCGTAATGTCCGGGGGCGTTTGCGCCAGCCGGATGAGCGCGTAATCCCACGGCGCCGCGGCGGGGGTAACCACCCAGCCTTCGCCATCCGCTTCCAGCAGGTCACTCAGTTTTTTATTCACCAGGGCTTCGAGAGCGGTGCTTTCATATCGCCAGCCGCTATCCGTCGCCAGGAAACGCAGCGCGACCGGGCGGTCCGGCTTGCCGTCGGGCGGGGTTAGCACGCAATGCCCGGCGGTAAGCGCCAGATGCGGCGAAATAAGCGTCGCGGTGCACAGGTTTCCACTGGCGGTTTCAAGCTGGCCGATAGCCTGCCACGGCCACTGGGTGACGTCAGGCACGCTATCCCGATCGTCGTGGTTGAAAAATAAGATCTGCTGCTGTTGCGCCGCGTCGACATCGCTGCCTTCGGCCCAACTGAAGAGGGGGGCAAGAGATAATGAACATAGCAACCAGGCTGATATGCGCATGTAAAATTGTGCCTTAGAGTCAAAGTCAGTAATCACGCAAACCGTGAAATAACTATAGATGTATTTGGCGGGGAAACGATTTTTTTGATTGATTAACCTGATGGTCTATAGAAAGAAGAGCAGGGCGACGCCCCCGCAGAGCAGCACCAGGAAGAGCATGATTTCAAAGGCGTAACGTCGCGGCATTGTCCGATATCCCATAAAATAAACACCCGGATGGGCGGGTGTTTGAGTTTGCAGGCCACCTGTTGGCTCCTCCCCCTGACAAGCGGGGACGACGGAGATGGTTTTCACCGCCGCCGTCGCCCGGCGTCGGGCCGATGCTACCTTTATCAGGCCGCCGGCGTGGTAGCGGACGGTTGCGCCGGTTTGGCTTTCTTGACGTGCTTTTTGGCCGCCTGCGCTTTTTGCTCCGCGGTATTGGCTTTTTTCACCTGTTTTTTATGGTGAAGGGTTTTCGCCGGGACCGGCGCGCTGCTGGCGGTGTCGGCGGCAAAGGCGACGGAAGAGAGACCCAGAGCCGCACCCGCGATCATCACTAATACTTTTTTCATCATCATTTCCTCATAGCTTGTTCAGGTTTCGTGACCCTGCGTCGGGCCGGTGAAAAGAGCATAGAGAAAAAGGGTGCGCCGTTCCGTAAGTGATTGGTTTCGGCGTGTAACCGAATGTACAGCCGGGGCTTTGTATCACCCAAACGGCGCAATTTATCGCGCCGTATTGAGTGATGTCGCGTCCTTCGTCCGTCAGCTTACCGCGCTGAGCCGCAGCAGCAGGGCCGACTCGGGATCGAGGATCGGCAGGGCAATGCCGGCCTTCTCCAGCCAGTCTCCGCTCAGCGTCATCGGCTGTTTAAGCCACGCCGGGTATTGCTTCATGGTGTGATTCCTCTCTTTACGCAGGCTGTCGGGCATATCCAGCACCTCAAGCCGGTACTGCGTCTGCGGTTGCAGGCCGGGGATTCGCACGCTGCCGCACAGGGCGTATTCCGGCAGGGACAGTTGGCTGAGCAGCACCACCGCCTGTCGTTGGTCCTGGGAGATAACCGCATTGATCAGCGTGGCCTTGTCGGGATGATCGAGGCGTAACAGCGTGCCGCTGTGCAACAGGGGCCGCAGTTGCTTATACAGGGCGATATAGCGGGCGAACGCCTGCTGCGCCGACTGGGGCGCGGTAACCGGGTCCAGTTCAACCCCCATATGGCCGAACAGCGCGGTAAGCCCGCGGAAATTGATGCTGTGCGTGCGGGACGTGGTATGGCAGGGGTTACCGCCAATATGCGCGCCCATGACCTCCGGTGGGAAAAAGTAACTCATTCCCCGCTGGATCTGCAGGCGGTCGAGCGCATCATTGCTGTCCGACGGCCAGAAACGATGGCAGCGTTGCAGAATTTCATAATCCACCCGCCCGCCGCCCGACGCGCAGGATTCAAATTCCACCGTCGGAAAGCGCGCGTTGAGCTGGTCGAATAGATGATACAACCGCTCGGTTTGCCGCGTCTGCGCAGGGTGTCCGCGGTGACCGGGCTGTACCATCTCGCGGTTGAAGTCCCATTTTACGTAGTCGATCTTGTGTTCCCCCAGCAGCCAGCTCAGACGCTCCAGCAGATAGTCATAGACCGCCGGGTTCGACAGGTCGAGCAACAGCTGATTCCGCCCCGCCAGCAGCGGGTAGCCGTCCAGCTTCAGCACCCAGTCCGGGTGATTGCGGTATAGGTCGGAGTCCGGGTTGACCATTTCCGGCTCGACCCAGATGCCGAACTCCATACCCTGATCTCTTACCGCGTCAATCACCGGCTGCAGTCCCTGAGGGTATTTTTCGGCGTCGATATACCAGTCCCCCAGTGAACTGAGATCGTTGTCGCGCCCTTTAAACCAGCCGTCATCGATAATAAAACGTTCGATGCCGATTTTAGCCGCGTTTTCCACCATGCAGATGAGGTAGTCGGGATCGTGGTTAAAGTAGATCCCCTCCCAGGTATTGAGATGAACGGGGCGGGGTTTGCTCGCCAGCGTCGGGATAATGTGCCGGCGCACGTAGCGGTGAAAGTTGTCGCTCATGCCGTTCAGACCCTGGGCGGAATAGCTGGCGTACACCCAGGGCGTGGTCACGCTTTGATCGGCGTCCAGCGTGATTTCACCGGAAAAATAGAGCGCTTCGGCCTGGAGCTGGCGACGGCCGTCGCTTTTACAATCGGCGCGCAGGCGATGATTGCCGCTCCATGCCAGATGCACTCCCCAGACTTCTCCCTGCTGTTCGCTGAACCCCGCTTTGCCGGCAATCAGCGCGGGGAAATACTCATGGGAGGTTCTGCCGCGCCGGTTTTCCTGAATATAGCCGCCGTGCTCCAGCTTGAGCGAGTGGCGCTGGAACTCTTTGATCCAGCGGCCGTTGAACGCCATGATTTCATTGGCGCGCTCGGGCAGCGGGAGCGTCGCCGCCAGCCGATCGACCCGGTAGAGGCCGCTGCGGAGATTGGTCAGCGTATTGCGGGTTTGCAATACGCCGCTGTCCGGGCAAAGCCGTAGCTCGCTGACCAGCCGCAGACCGGCGGCGGCATCCTCGCCGACAATCGTCAGTGCGTTGTCCTCAAGCTGGTGGCTGCGGGTGGTAAACACCGGCGACCAGTCCCGACCGTTACGGTTACCCTCCATGCCCGGCACGCTGAATAATCCGCGGCCGTTCTCGGGGCAAAGGGTCAATGGCGCATCGTTATCCAGACGGCTGTTGGCGATCGGGCGGTTTAACGCCGCGATCTCCTCCGGCTGATAGGCTTGCAGGTGCTGGCCCCAATAAATGATTTCCGCATAGGGATAGCAACGTAAAACAATATCCGAGTGACGGCTGACTAACCTGACAAAGGTATTATTCATAACGACTCCAAAGAAAACTAGGCGATTTGCTTATCGCTTTTGAAATAAGAACGAATACTTTCGACAACACCGCGGCCGGAAAGGGTGAAGGCTGAAATGATGGTGAACGTCAGAACGATGCCGCCCAGCACCAGATAGGTATTTTGAAAACCCATGCTGTCGTACATGCGACCGGCGAAGACGGACATAAAAATCATCGACAGCTGTTTACTGAAACAGAAACCAATCAGATATACGGTGGCGGAAAAGCGCACTTCAAATACCTGGGTAATATATTTAAACGAGCCGACCAACAGGAACGGCACTTCAAACATATGCAATATTTTCAGGAACACCACTTCCACCGCCGTGGTGGCAAACGCGGAACCGAGAATGCGCACCGACATAATGGCGCCGGCAAGCAGTAAGGCATTCTTACTGCCGATACGGGAAATAATCACCGGGGCGAAAAACATCACCGTGGCGTTGAGTAATTCACCGCCGGTGGTGACAAAGCCAAATATCTCCGTTCCCTGTTGTTTGGTGGCGAAGAAGGTGGTGAAAAAATTGGCGAATTGCTGGTCGAACACATCGTAAATACAGGCCACGCCGACGATATACAGAATAAAGAACCATAAGGCGGGTTTCTTTAGCAACTCAATGGCGCTTTTCAGATTGAACGGCGGCTTGTTGGCGCCCAGTTTATCGACGACATAAGCGGTGGATTCCTGGTCCGGTCGGGCGAAAAACAGCAAAACGGCCAGCACCAGCGCGCAGCCGGAGGCCATCCAGAATATTAATTCATTATTGACGCTATACAGCATGCCCACCACGCTGGCGCATAACGCCCAGCCAATGCAGCCAAACATGCGGGTGCGGCCGTATTCAAAATTACTGTGGCGGCTGACCTTTTCAATATAGGCTTCAATCGCATGAGAGCCGCCGGTAAAGACAAAGCCCAGATAGCAGCCGCCGATCAAGGCGCCGATAAAAATATTGTATTTTAACAGCGGGCTGAAAATATAAATAAAGAAGGGGGCAAACAGCACCAATAGTCCGACGATAATCCACATCAGATTCTTTTTTAAGCCGAGTTTGTCGGATAGCGGCCCCATGATCGGCTGGAAAGCCAGGGCAAACAGCGAAATGCTGCCAAAAACGATACCGGTGTCGGTTTTGCTTAAATTGTTAACGTCATGCAGCCAGATGGGAAAGAACGGGTAATAGGAGGCCATGATAAAAAAATAGAAGAAGAAAAAGAGCCCGAACAACCAGAAATTACGGTTTCCCCAATAGGATTTTTCTTCGCTTGCGTCGCTCATAAACACCTCTACTGTAACGGGTAGCGCCAAGGTCCGGTGGCGGACTTTTTCGCCGTGTGGAAACGCTTTCACTCAACATACATCCGAAACGTTTCGGATTAAAATCTAAACGTTTCGGATCTGTGACGAAGTTAAAAAATCAGGCGGAGAAATCGCTCAGGGCGCACTGGAATGAGGGCGTAAAATGATAGAATCGGTTCGGAAATGGCGGGAGCGGACGGGCTATGGAACGGAATTATTATAACAAATTGATTAAAAACGGATTAAATGCTAGATCGAATGCATTGCGCTTTCCTTTTCACATCAGCAGCCGGGTTGACTATGTCATTAAAAAAGATCGCTAACGAACTGGGGCTTTCCTCCACCACGGTCAGTCGCGCATTGAATGGCTATGACGATGTCGCCGCGGCGACGCGGGAGCGGATTGTGGAAGCCGCCAAGCGCCTGGGCTATCAGCCTAATTCGCTGGCCCGGCGCCTGAAAATGGGGAAAACCGACGCGGTGGCGCTGGCGTATCCTTCGCGGCCGCAGGTACTCAATAATTCGACGTTTCTCGAGATGATTAGCTGGATCGGCATCGAACTGGCGAAATTCGGCATCGATTTGCTGCTTATTCCGGACGAGCCCGACAATACTCACCATTCGCTTACCCGCCTGGTGGAAACCCGCCGGGTGGATGCGCTGCTCGTCGCCCATACCCAGCCGGAAGATCACCGGCTGAACTATCTGCAGCAGCAGAAATTCCCTTTTCTGGCCCTGGGACGCAGCAATTTATCCCAACCCTATGCCTGGTTCGATTTTGATAACTATGCGGGCTCCGCCATGGCGGTCACGCGACTGGCGGAGTTGGGGCATCGGCGCATCGCCTTTCTCAGCACCGACGCCCGGCTCTCTTATGTGGAGCAGCGCCTGCAAGGCTATATCGACGCGCTGGCCGGCCGCTCGCTGCCGCAACCGGCGGATTATATCCAGCGGGTGGAGCCCGACCGTCCCGGCGGCTATCAGGCGACTCGGCGCCTGCTGACGCTTGCGGCGCCGCCGACGGCGATTATCACCGACTGCAATATGCTGGGCGACGGCGCGGCCAGTGCGCTGTTGCAGGCGGGCCGGCTGGGAAAACAGGGAATATCGCTGATCTCCTATGACGGCCTGCCGGATGATACGCTGCTGGATATCGCCGTGACGCCGATCGTGCAGAATACCCGCACCAGCGTCGGTAAACAGATTGCCGGCATGATCCATGAGCTACTGCAGGGCGCCGACCCTCAGCGCCTGCAGGTTTTATGGCAGCCGGAGATCGGCAGCGGGGAGACCGACTGCCCGCCGGGGCGATAATTCAGCGCGGCGGGGCGGCGTCGACTTTCACCGGCCAGCAAAAACGAAAACGGGCGCCGCCAAGCGGGCTGCCGTCCGCGGCGATGGTTCCCGCATGCGCGCGAGCGATGGCCTGGACGATGGCCAGTCCCAGCCCGCATCCGCCGCCGCTGTTTTCAATTCCCGCGTCCAGACGGACAAAAGGGTCGAAAATATGTTCCCGCTCGTCCGGCGCGATGCCGGGGCCGTCGTCCTCGACCTCTAAACAGGCCATATTGTCGCCGTCCCGCCGCAGGCTTATATGCAGGCGCCCACGGCAGAAACGCAGCCCGTTATTGACCAGGTTGTCCAGCGCCCGCTCCATCAGGCGGCGATCGAGCAGGCCGAAATCCGCCGACGGCGCGGTATCCAGCGTGATGAGCTTATCCGGGTGCAGCAGTCTGAGATCGTCGACTTTGGCGCGCAGCCAGGCGGGAAAATCGATGCCGGCGAGATGCAGAACGACCTGGGGCCGGTCCAGCCGGGCATAGGTTAGCAGTTCGTCGATCAGCGCTTCAAGCTGGCCGATATCCCGATTTAATGCCTGTTGTTCCCCGTCGGTCAGCCGTTCGCTGATGGCCAGCCGATAGCGCAGGCGCACCAGCGGCGTGCGTAATTCATGGGCGATATTATCGATCAGCTGTTTTTTACTGGCGATAAGCTGATTCAGATTATCCGCCATCTGGTTAAAGGCGATCCCGAGCCGAAACAGGCTGGAGGCGTTATCAAAATGGGTACGCGCTTCAAGATGCCCGTCCCCCAGCCGCTGCGCCGCGCTTTCCAGTTTCAGCATCGCCTGCCAGTGCGGTCGCATCCACAGAAATACCGGCAGCGCCAGCGACAGGCCGATAAGCAGCACCAGCATCAGGTCAAGCAAGCGGATTTCATGCAGAAAAAACAGGTAGGGGATAGGGCCGACGGCCAGCACATAATGGCTGTGGGGAATGCGTTGGATAAAAGTATATTCATCGTCGAGGGCGACAATCTCCCCCTGAGCTAAACGCCGCTGCGCATGGGGATTAAGCCGGTATTTACTCAGCGGCTCGATATGCAGCTTAAACGACAGATTTAAATCGAGCCTGTTGATGGTCCTGTGCCAGTCGCGCGGGGGAATGGCGCGCAGCTCGTTGCGGATCAGATAGAGCGAGCTTTTCATCAGGTCGTCCATGGATTGCCGTCCGGCACGCTCGGCGGTGACTTTATACACCAGCCCGACCAATAGCGTCATCACCACAAAGCAGGCGAACAGTAACAGAAAAAACTGGATAAACAGCTTTTTCATGGCGCGGCGTACTGCCAGGCATGGGGCGCGAACAGATAGCCCTTGTTGCGCACCGTTTTGACGCGAAACGGCGCCAGCGGGTTGTCGTAGAGCTTTTTGCGCAGCCGGGAGATGGCGACGTCAATGCTGCGATCCATGCCGTCGTAACTTACGCCGCGCAGATTTTTCAGCAGCGCGTCACGGTCCATAATCTGCCCGGCATGGGTCGCCAGTTGCCAGAGCAGATCGAAATCGGCGGTGGATAACAGGATATGCTCGTCGCCCAGCGTAACGTCGCGGTTGACCGGGTCGATGCACAGCAGGCCAAAATGCAGCGGCCGGTGGATCTGCAACGACGGCGCGGATTTTTCCGCCGCGTCGGGCGCCGCGGCCGCGTATTGCCGCAAATGAAGACGCAGGCGGGCGAGCAGAACGGCGGGCGGCGTGGTTTTCAGAATATAGTCGTCGGCCCCCATTTCCAGGGCCAGAATATGATTCATATCGCTGTCGAGTGAGGTCAGCAGAACCAGCGGCCCGTTATACTGCGGCCGCAGCTCGCGGCAGAGGGTCATACCGTCTTTCCCCGGCAGCATAATATCCAGCAATACCAGATTGGGGCGCTGCTGTTCGATAAACGCCAGCGCGCGATCGCCCCGCGGCTCCACCCGGACGTCAATATCATATTTGCCGAGATAAGCGGCAATCAGCTTGCCGACTTCCGCATCGTCTTCTACAAAAACAATCTTATGCATAGTAGCCGCGTCATGACGAAAATTGCTTGCGCCAGCATAGTCCGTCGGCAAATCCGCTACCATATATGAAGCGTAAACGAGTGTTAAGGCGCGGCTCTCAGCGCAGCGATCTGCCGCCGTCAAGCCCCAGCGTTTTTCCGGTGATATAACGGCTGGCGAGCAGATAGTCGACGAGCCGGACAATCTCCTCTTCCCCCGGCGCTATTTTCATCAGGGATTTATCCAGCGCCTGCCGGCGGTACTGCGCGTCGTCATGCGGATGAAACATGATCAGCGCGGGGGCGATGGCGTTGACTTTGACTTCCGGCGCCAGCCGGCGGGCAAACGAACGGGTCATATTGTCCAGCGCGGCTTTACTGGCGGCATAAGCGATATGCTTATCGCTGCCTTTTTCCACCACATAGTCGGTCAGATGAATGATATCGGCCCCGGCGACGCCCTGACCGCGCAGGCAGGGCTCCAGCAACTGGTTCAGTAAATAGGGGGTGTAAACGTGGATCTGCAGCATTTCCGCCAGCGTTTTTTCCGGTGGAATATCCGCGCTTTCCGCCTGCCAGCAGCTGGCGTTGTGGATAATCGCCCGCAGGCGCGGCGTCAACGCTTTGACCTGGGCGGCGAAGGCGTAAATCTGCTCGTTGGTGGAGAAATCGGCGGGCAGGCAGACGGCGCCCTGTTGCGTCAATGCCTCAAGCTCGGGATAGGCCGTGCGTCTGCTGATGATAACCGGAATACCCCGCGCCAGAAACGAACGGGCCAAAGCCAGGCCGATGCGCCGGGCGCCGCCGGTAATCAATACGGGGGCGGAAGGAAAAGTTGCCACAATCAATGCTCCTGAACAGGCTGGAAAATCCACGGTAAACCGTGACAATATACCTGAATAAACTATCTTGCATGATAGGGTTTTGCAGCAAAAACGCGCGCTGAATCCACTGGCGAAAAGGAGGGCGGGGAATGGGAAAATATCACTCCGAATCGGTATGTTCCAGTGAAAAAATTTGTATCGATTACGCCGATTATCTGGCGGCACTGTGTAATAAACGCTGGCGTTTCATCGACGCCATGTACGGCGTGTTGCCGATTTTCGGCATGGTAACCAAAACCACGCTATCCCGACAGATAGCGGCCCCCAAAGAACGGCTTAAAACGCTGGCGATGCAGGTGCTTTCCACCCAGGTAAGCGATGAAACCAATATCGTCCGGCTTATCGCCCTGGCCCGGCGGCTGGGGCTGAGGACTTTTGATATCCAACTGCCTTATTCGCTGACCAATGAGCAGCTGAGCGTAATCGGCGCGGAGAGCAGCGCCCCGCTGGCGTTAACCCAGCGGGATGAGCGCTTGTCGGTTCGCCTTGTGAGCACCTCCCCCTGACAAGGGGGAGGCCGGGAGGGGGGCGGCAGCGAGCGTTGTCGCGCTGCCCGCTTATTCCGCCGTCTTGCTCTCTTCGGCGGTTACTTCAAGCGCCTGAGCCAAGGAACCGTAAAAACTGAGACGTCCCGCTATCGGGTGGACGTTCGCCCGCGCCAGCGTTTTCAACGGTTGGAAGGGAATGTCGGTAATAATCAGGTGCTTGCCTGCCGGCAATGTGTCGCTGAAACGCAGCAGGGCATTCAGCCCTCCCGCATCCAGCACCGGCACGGCATCCCACTGCAGGATAATGGTTTGATAATCCTGGCTGCGCTCCAGCAGGTCGCTGAAAAGGCGTTCGGCGGCGGCAAAGAACAGCGGGCCGTTGACGCGCAGCACCAGCTGATGCGGCGCGCGGGTTTCCGGCAGTTCGCTCAGTTTGGTCATCCGGGCGATGCGCCGCATAAACAGCAGCGACGCCAGCACAATCCCCACCGTAATGGCGATAACCATATCAAACAACACGGTCAGCGACATGCACAGCAGCATAACGATAATGTCGTCCTTCGGTCCGTGGCGCAGCAGATCGATAACCTTGTGGGCTTCGCTCATATTCCAGGCGACGAGCAGCAACAGCGAGGCCATCGCCGCCAGCGGCAGATAGGAGAGCCACGGCGCCAGCACCAGCAGCGCCAGTAGCACCAGCAGCGAGTGGATGATGGCCGACACCGGCGACGTCGCTCCGGCGCGCACGTTGGCGGCCGAACGGGCGATGGCGGCGGTGGCGGTAATGCCGCCGAAGAACGGGGCGATAATATTGCCGAAGCCCTGTCCCATCAGTTCGGCATTGGAATTGTGTTTTCTGCCGGTCATGCCGTCCAGCACCACGGCGCACAGCAGGGACTCAATCGCCCCCAGCATGGCCATGGAAAACGCGGCGGGCAGCAGGGCGGAGATACTTTGCCAGTCGAGCGTCATCGCCCGGCCGCCCGGCGTCGTGGCGTCCCAGGGCAGAACCAGCTGCGGCAGAACAGGGGGAATGCCCTGGCCCTGAGTGCCGTCGGCCAGCAGATAGCTGAAGCGGGAGCCGATGGTCGCCACCTCGACGCCAAACAGCGACAGGATCCCCATCACCGCAACGCCCGCCAATAAAGCGGGCAGATGTCCCGGCAAACGGATGCCCAATTTAGGCCAGCCGATCAACACCGCCAGAGAGGTGACGCCAATCAGGGTATCGCCCAGTCGCAGGGTGGGCATTGACTGCGCCAGCGCCCCGACTTTTTCAACGTAGTGTTCCGGCACCACGGCCATCTGCAGACCAAAGAAATCCTTGATCTGCATGGTGCCGATGGTAATGGCGATCCCGGAGGTAAAACCCAGCGTGACCGACAGCGGGATATATTCGATCAGCCGCCCCAGGCGGCATATTCCCATCAGCAGCAGAAATACGCCGGAGAGCAGGGTGGCGACCAGCAGGCCAGACAGCCCGTACTGTTGGGATACCGGGTACAAAATCACCACAAAGGCCGCCGTTGGACCGGAAACGCTATAGCGGGAGCCGCCGCTGACCGCGATGACGATCCCGGCGATGGCCGCCGTATATAACCCGTATTGAGGAGGAACCCCGCTGGCGATTGCCAGCGCCATCGCTAGAGGGATAGCGATGATACCAACCGTGATGCCGGCTATAATATCCTGGGTAAGTCGTTGTAATGTGTATTTTTCGCGCCAGCACGCTTCAATAAGCGCGCTAAACGGTTTGATGCCGTTAATTCCATGCGTTTTCATCTAAGAAAGAACCAATAAAAAGAAAAACAAATGGCGGGCCGGCTGGGTCCGTCGTAGATATGCGTTATATACGATACGCCGGTTGTTCTTAGAAGATCCAGATATACATCAAGAGAAAATACGGATTCTGCAATCCGGCGACGCCGCTGCGCGTCGCCGGAAAAAGGAAAGGATTAGAGCATGATGGTCATCAGGTAGGCGGCGAACAGCGCCAGGTGGGCGCTGCCGCTGAGCACGTTGGTTCTGCCGGTTGAAAACGTAATATGGCACAACACCAGCACGGCCAGCATCACCACGATATGCGGCATATCCAGACCGAAATTCAGCGTCTGGCCGGTGAGCATGGCGATAATGGTCACGGCGGGCACCGTCAGTGAAATGGTGGCCAGCACCGAGCCGAAAAACAGATTCATCGCCCGCTGCACCTGATTTCTCAGCACCGCCCGAATGGCGCCCAGTCCTTCCGGCGACAGGATCAGCAGGGCCACCAGGAAGCCGGTAAACTGGGCCGGCGCATTCATTTCCGTCAGCAGCGCTTCCAGCGGCTGCGAGTCCATCTTGGTAACGCTGATAACCGCAATCAGGTGGATCAGCAACCATACCGAGTGCCATAAGGAACTGTACGCCGACGGCTTGCCGTGATGCGGATCGTCGCCTTCGTCTTCATGTTCGTAGACAAACAGGCTCTGATGAGTACGGGTCTGGATCAGCAGGAATACGCCGTACATTACGGCGGAGATCAGCGCGACAAGCAGGGATTGCCCCACGCTGAAATTACCTTCGGGCAGGGCGCTGGGGAAAACCAGTACGATAACCGACAGCGGGAAAATGGCCATTAAATACTGCTTGATGCCGCTCAGATTGACGTACTGCGTGGCAAATTTGCGACCGCCCAGCAACAGCGCGAAACCGACCAGACCGCCGGTGACGATCACGATAATGGAATAGAGCGTGTCGCGCATCAGGTCCGGGCCGGCGTCGCCGGTGGCCATCAAGGCCGAAATCAGGCTGACTTCGAGAATAACCACCGACAGGCTGAGGATCAGCGAACCATAGGGTTCGCCTAAGCGGTGGGCCAGCACGTCGGCGTGACGGACAACGCTGAAGGCGCTAAAAAGGATACCGACCAAGGCCAGTAAATTAATACCCAGAATGGAGAGGAAGTCTTGTGTGTCTCCCCACATGAACAGAACGATCAGAGAGACTATCGGCAGGATAAGTGAATATTCCTGATGACGGGTTTTGACAACCTCAGAGTAAGACTTCATTACGGCGGTTCTCCTTATCCAGCGGAATTATGATAAAAACGTTACTAAAAAGTGCTTGTAGCGTAAAAAGATGGTGTAGATTACCAGATTTCAGGATGATTCGCGGATTTTTTACGGATTTTTACGCTTGAAACGGAAATCAAACCCAAAGGGGAGAATATAATAATCTTC
Source organism: Brenneria corticis (assembly GCF_003115855.1). Classification (GTDB taxonomy): domain Bacteria; phylum Pseudomonadota; class Gammaproteobacteria; order Enterobacterales; family Enterobacteriaceae; genus Brenneria; species Brenneria corticis. Next base: position 31,475 of record NZ_KZ819077.1, on the reverse strand, counting down.
TCCCTATCATAATAATATTAAATACATTTTTTATGACTGATTTTCAGGGTTATTGATGATATCGCGGCGTTTGCGGTGATAATCCTCTTTATTTAACCCTTCTCGCCATTAAGAGACGGCATAAAGCTTATTCCACACATATCATGCGCGGCGGCGCGGCGGGATCGTCCCCGGATAAGGCATCGTGCGGAAACGATTAACCGCGCCGCAGTCTTATTGGTTCTTTCCACCCTCCAGTGTAGATTAATTTGTCGCGGTTTGGACAAAATCGACAATATCCGCGTTGCGTCGTTATCCAACTTGATTGCCGGGCGGAAAATGAATAACCTCAAGGCATTACTGCCGTAAAATTAACCAGGCGACAGTGTTGGGCTTTAAGGATGGAACGACAACAGGCCTTGATTGGCAGAAAACGGTATGTGGTCCGGGAGTGGGGAAGTCGTGCTAACACGTGATTTTTTGCAGAAAGCAGATTGTAGAACGTCTTTTGGCCGTATTGAGGAAACCTTATTACTGACGCCGCAGCAGCGAGCCGAGTCGTTGGCGCAGACGCTGGCCCGGCGCCCGGATGAAAGCCCTGTGTGGGTATTTGGTTATGGTTCACTGATGTGGAATCCGGTTTTTGACGCCGAAGAGGCCTGTCTGGCGACGCTTCACGACTGGCATCGGGCTTTTTGCCTGCGGCTGACGGCCGGGCGGGGCACGGTTGGCCGCCCCGGGCGCATGCTGGCGCTGCAACCGGGCGGGCAAACCACCGGTCTGGCCTTTCGTCTGGCGGAAGCTTCGCTGCGTGAGGATTTAGAGCTGTTGTGGAAGCGTGAAATGCTGACCGGGTGTTACCGCCCGGAGTGGTGCGAACTGCAGCGGCAAAATAGTGACACGGTCACCGCCCTGGTGTTTGTTTCCGAGTCCGGGCACCCGCTGATTGAAGAGGACACCTGTATTCATCGGGTGGCGCCGCTTATCGCCCAGGCCAGCGGGCCGCTGGGAACCAACGCGCAGTATCTGTTCGCGCTGGAACAAGAGTTGCAAAACCACGGTATGGCGGATGACGAGCTAAGTGAACTGGCCCGGCTGGTACGTTTGCTACAGCAGCAGTCCGCGGCCGATAGTCAGGAGCATGGCGGCTGAAAAGACGGCGGCGACAGCAGCGTTCGCCGACCATCTGCAAACAACAAGAATTACCAGCCGACGCCCACGCCCATGGTATACAGCGTATCGTTGACATTACCCTGATCGCTTTCGATACGGGTGCGCGACACTTTCATGCTCATGGACGACCAGTCGGTCAGTTTGAAGCGTAGGCCGGCGTCCGCTTTCAGATAAAACGGCGCGGTGGCATCGAAAGAGCGTCCCAGTTCGCCGCTGGTGAAGGCTTCCACCGATTTACTGAACAGAAAGCGGTTATAGTCCCATTTAACGCCGCCGGAGTAGAAGTTATCTTCTCCTTGCGCTTCATCCTGATAGACATAGGTCTGGGCGCTGACCAGCGAGGTCAGCGAGAAAGCGCCAAGGTCGTTGTCCCAGAACTGATAACCGGGACCGAGACCGAATGAACGGTTGATTTTAATGCTTTCGATCCAGTCGCGTTTGTACTGATAGCGCCCCTGCCAGAACCAGTGCTCATCAAGAAATTTATCCAGCGCATATTCGCCGGACGCATTCTTGGTGCTTTCCACATTGTTTTCTTTTGCCAGATGGTAGCTGCCGTCAATGTTATGACGCCAGGTTCCGTGCCGCGCCTGGGTGCTGAGGGTCGCATCGTAGTTATCGGTTTCGGTGGAGCTTTTCTTGTGCGACATCCCGGCGTCAATATTGCCTTTCCAGGCGAAGTCTTTCACCAGCGGCTTCTGGGCGACGATTGAGGTGATCTCTGAAAGCTGCAGCGTTTGCGGTCCGGTCGCGTCGCTGGAAATCGACGGCGTGGCGATAATGGCGCGGTTTTCCCCGGCTTTAACGACCGGATAGAGTTCGCCTTCGCGATAGCGCTCTCCCTGAATCACCAGACCATGGTCGGTTTCAAAGGTCTTCACCTTGTCCCAGGAAACGGAAATTTCCCCGGCGTAATCGGTGGTGATAAATAATTTGCCGTCGTCAAGCAGGGTGATTTTGCCCGTGAACTGGTCTCCGTTGGTTAGCCACACGGTGTCGGCGCGGCTTGGCGTAACAACGGAAGCGAGGGCGATAACCAGACTCAGGGAAGATATTGCATATTTGGATAGGGTCATTTTGCCAGATAAACAGTAGTGACAGGTTTCGAAAGACGCCGTTTACAGCGTCCGGCCGATGAAAAAAATGAACCGGTTCAGCCCGGAACGGCAAACATTAACAGGATTTGCGGGGATGCTCTAGACAAAAAATATCATTGATTAGAATGTAAATAGTTATAAAAGATACGATTGATGATTAACAGCTATAACGCGATGTTCATCACATTTCGCGCTATAGCTGTTGCAGGCTTAGGCGGCGCCCTGCGAGCAGGATGACGGCTTGCGCTCCAGAAAACGCGCCGTGAGGAATTTCCGCACCCGTGAAACAATCCGTTCCTGGAACAACACGCACAGCGCCACGGTGGACAGCAGGAAAATAACATAGCCGGTTATGGACAGCTGAACCTGGCCGGCGGCGGCAATGCACTGATCCCAGTTGCTGAAGCAGGCCAGAGGATTGCCGCGCACCAACTGTTCAACGGTACGGAATAAATTAAACAGCGGCACGTGCAGGGCGAATATCGACAGCGAGGCGGCGCCCAGCCGCGGCGACCAGTGGCGCAGCCATTCGCTGTTCGGCTCCCGCGCCAGAGCGCTGATGCACACTAACGCCACCTGCGCCGGCAACAGCAAACCGTTGTGCAGCAGGAAGTACCAGTACGCTTCGCCCTTGGTGAAAAGCCAGGTGGCGACAATAAAGTTGGCGATGATAAACAGCACCACGCCATAGCGTTGCCCCCTGGTCAGGGGTTCGCGTCCTTTCTGACGATAGTGCCGGAAGAGAGCGTAGCCCAGAATACCGGCCAGAAACTCCGGCAAGCGGAAGATCGGTCCGCGCTGCAGCAGGCCGGTGTAGGGCATGCCGTACTGTTGTTGCCAGATCACCCAGACCGGCGGCAGCAGGTAGAGCAGGCAGATGATGCCCATCCACAGCCAGGGGTGGCGGCTGTTAAGCAGGCGGGGGCCCAGCAGCGGGAAGGTCAGATAGAAAAAGAACAGGGTGGAAAGCGACCACAGCGGCGCATTGAAGGTCAGGAAATAGGGGTTCCATGCCTGCAGCATCAACAGCTGCAGCAGGCTGTTAAAGGCCAGCTGCGCATTCGTCATATAGTGGCGCAGCGAGGCCGGGTCGGCGGCGGGATCGTTGGTATCGTAAATCACGAAACGGGCGCTGGCGACCTGACCTTCCGGCGGCACCGCCAGCCACTGCATCAGCATCACCACGGCAATGGACGACGCCAGCGCGATAATATGGATGGGATAAATATTAAATAACCGTTTGGCCCAGAAATGGCGGGCGGGCTCACGCAGGCGGCCGTCCTTGATATAGACATGGGCCAGCAGAAATCCGGATAGCACAAAGAACGTACTGGTGGCGAAAAATCCCATACTGGTCAATTCACTCAGGAACGGGATAAATTCACGCTGCGGGTAAACGTGCACCGTGTGATAAACCATCACGTAACAACCGAGCAGAAATCGCAACCATTCCAGCCCGATAAATCGCTCTTTACTGACTTTCTTCATGTTGCTCCTCAGTCAACCGCTGTTTAAACAGCAGGAAAATACTGTAATGATCAAGTTTAGACGAGAGCAAAACGGCGTTAATTAGGATAATGGCTATAAATACCGGCTTTGTTTAGGATTCGTTTAGGATTGGTTTAACCAGCCGTCGGGGCGGCCAGACTATGCCGATGGCGTTAATGTAATCAACCAGTTAGCTAAATACCGGATATTACTCCCCGATTGATGATCCTTGTCTATACTTAGTATCGCGTCTTGTCTGCATGGGTAATTCTGTAGATAAACCCATCATGGAATTAGGAAAAGTGAGGTTGTTATGGGAATTTTGTCCTGGGTAATTTTTGGGTTGATTGCCGGTATTTTGGCTAAATGGTTAATGCCTGGCAGAGACGGAGGCGGTTTTTTCCTGACGATAATCCTTGGGATTATCGGTGCGGTTGTCGGGGGATATATCAGTACCTTCTTTGGCTTTGGCCGGGTGGACGGTTTTAACTTCGGCAGCTTCGTCGTCGCGGTGATCGGCGCCATTGTGGTGCTGTGGATTTACCGTAAGGTTCGCAGCTAAACCGGATTATATCGGAACTCAAGCCGCATTCTATCGATGATAGGGTGCGGCTTTTTGCTGTCATGCGTTTATTAATGCGTGGTAACTACATCCAGCGCGCGCAGGTGTTCCGGGTGCCAGGACAGGGTCACTTCCGAGCCCGGCTTCCACTGCGGCTGGACTTCACTGGCGGGCAGCTTCACCATAAACTGCGGCTGACCGGCCACTTCCGTCATCATGCGCACGTGATCGCCCAGATAAATAAACTGTTGGATCCGCGCTTTTACCTGCTGGACGCCGGCGGCGGGATTTTCCACATTGATGCGGATGCGTTCCGGTCGGATACAGAGCGCGATTTTCCTGCCCGGCGAACTGGGGCGTACCTTGAGCGCCTGCAACTGCGTACCGTCATCCAGCGTGGCGCGGTAGAAGTTCCCTTCCGCGCCGGCCTGGGTGGCGATCAGGGTATTGTTTTCGCCGATAAACTGCGCCACAAAGGTGTTTTGCGGTTTTTCATAAATATCGTTGGGATTATCCATCTGCTGAATAATGCCGTCGTTGAATACCGCTACGCGATTGGACATGGTCATCGCTTCGCTCTGATCGTGGGTGACATAGACGACGGTCAGCTCCAGCGCCTCGTGCAGTTCTTTGATCTCCAACTGCATATGTTCGCGCAGCTGTTTGTCCAACGCCCCCAGCGGTTCATCCATCAGCACCAGCTTGGGTTCAAAAACCAGCGCCCGCGCCAGCGCCACGCGCTGCTGTTGCCCGCCGGACATTTGGGCCGGATAGCGATCGGCCAGATTGGTCAGCTTGACGCGATCCAGCACGCGGTCGACTTTTTCCTTGATGTCCACCCGGCTCAGGCGGCGGATGGAGAGCGGAAACGCCAGGTTTTCGGCCACGGTCATATGCGGAAACAGCGCATAGTTCTGAAATACCATCCCGATGCCGCGCTGGTGCGGCGGCAGGTGATGCAGCGGGGTATCGCGCAGCAGGATTTCGCCCTGCGTCGGGGTTTCGAACCCGGCCAGCATCATCAGGCTGGTGGTTTTTCCCGAACCGGAAGGACCGAGCAAGGTAAGGAACTCGCCTTCCTGGATATCCAGATTGAGGTTTTTTACCACCAGGCGATCGCCATCGTAGGTTTTCTGGATGTTTTTGAAGCTGACATAGGTTCTCATCATTAATTCCATTATCTCGCGGTGACCTGTCTTATTTTTCCTCCATGCATAAATCATGCCTATTTAAGTAAAACCGAGCGTGGCAAGGCGGTTGAAACCGTCGCATAAAAAGGCGATCGCGCGGCTTGCCCCATTATAGGGAAGGGGGCGGCCGGTCGCGCACAATAATGGGGCGTAAAAATCGCCGGCGTCAGACGGGAATATCGCCGGTTTTTTGCCCCCGAATACTCTCGGCGATAACGGCGAAAGCCTGCGCCATTTTACTCTCTTCCACGCAGGCATAACCCAGCAGTAATCCGCGCTGCGTGGTCGGCCGCAGATAGTAGCTGGAAAGCGGTTTGACCATCACCCCGCGGCGCAGGATCCGGGCGCTCAGCACCACATCATCGACGTCGGCCGGGAGCTTGAGCAGCATATGCAACCCGGCGTTGCTGTTGTCGCCGACGTAGTCCGCCCCCAGATGCCGTTCGATCAGTTCGGTCAGCATGGCGCGCCGTCTGGCATAAAGCAGCCGCATACGGCGGATATGGGCGGCATAGTGCCCTTCGCGGATAAACTGGCCGAGCGTAGCCTGGGTCAGCCAGTGGCCGCCGCGATAGAGCTCGGCATGGGCGATTTTCAGCTCCCGCGCCAGCTGCGGCGGCAGCACCATATAGCTGACGCGCAGCCCCGGATAGAGCGTTTTGCTGAAGGTGCCGATATAAATCACCGGGGACTGGGTTTGCAGCCCTTGCAGCGCGGGTATCGGGTTGCCGGAGAAACGGAATTCGCTGTCATAGTCGTCTTCCACCACCCAGCAGCCGTGTTCCTGCGCCAGCGCCAGCAGACGCTGGCGCCGCGCCAGACTCATCACCGCGCCCAACGGATACTGATGCGACGGCGTCACGCAGATAAGCCGCGGTATCGACCGGGCCGCAACGGCGTCCGGCGGCGCCATTCCCTGTTCATCCACCTCGATGGGGACGACGCGCAGCCCGTTAATCGTCAACAGGTTGCGCGTCCCCCAATAGCAGGGATTTTCGATCCAGGCGACGTCGCCGGGATTGCAGAGCATTTTCGCCAGCAAATCCATCGCCTGGTGGGTGCCTTCGGTGATCAGGATCTGCTCCGGCGCGCACTCCACCGAGCGGGCCACGCGCAGGTAGTCCACCAGCGCCAGCTGCAGTTCCGCACAGCCGCCGATGGGGGAATAAGAGAGCTGTTCGGGTTTGACCCGGCGGCTTAGCCGGGTTTGTATTCTGCGCCACAGATCGTGGGGAAAACCGGCGATATCGGGAATGCCGGGCATAAAGGCGCCCCACTGGCGGGCGGAGGCGCCCGCATAGCCCAGCAGCTGTCCTCCGCGGCGGGAGAGCTCCCGCGCCGGCAGCCGGGACAGGTTCTCGCTTTCATCGCGCACCGGGGGCATATTGCCGTCCGGCAGCTGTTGCGTGACGAAAGTACCGCTGCCGGTGCGCGCTTCAATAAAACCTTCCGCCAGCAGCTGTTCATAGGCCGCCAGCACGGTATTGCGCGACAGCGACAGCTCTCCGGCCAGATCGCGCGATGAGGGCAGCCGGCTGCCGGCGGTAATGGCGCCGTCGAGGATGGCCAGCCGGATAGTGTCATACAGACGCTTGTTCAGCGTGCCTTCCCGATGATGGTTCAAACGCTGCAGCAGAAGGTCGGTTAATAGCGAGCGCAAAAGTGGATCCCTTAAATATTAAAAACTGGCTCTGGATTATAGAACCATCCGGCGCATAAATAGCAACAGAAAAGATGTGGGCCGCGGCGTACATCACGACCGAAACCTGGTCGTCAATGAATGTGGGCGTGTTTTCAGAATCGGAGCAGAAAATGAGTAATAAAGAATTAAATCAACGTCGTCTGGCCGCCACCCCCCGTGGCGTGGGTGTGATGTGCGATTTCTATGCCGCCCGCGCGGAAAATGCCACGCTGTGGGACGTTGAAGACCGAGAGTTTATCGACTTCGCCGCCGGGATCGCCGTGCTGAATACCGGCCATCGCCACCCGAAAATCCTCGCGGCGGTGCGCGAACAGCTGGAGCGCTTTACCCACACCGCTTATCAGATTGTGCCTTACGGCAGCTACGTCACGCTGGCCGAGCGAATCAATGCGCTGGCGCCCATCGACGGACCGGCGAAAACCACCTTTTTCACCACCGGGGCCGAAGCGGTGGAAAATGCGGTGAAAATCGCCCGCGCCTACACCAAACGCCCCGGCGTGATCGCCTTTGGCGCCGCGTTCCACGGCCGCACGCTGTTGACCCTGACGCTGACCGGGAAAGTGGCGCCGTATTCCACCGGTTTCGGTCCGTTCCCCGGTTCCATTTTCCACGCGCTCTATCCCAACGTGCAGCAGGGCATCAACGTTGAACAATCGCTGGAAAGCATCGATCGTCTGCTGCATACCGACATTGCCGCCGATCAGGTGGCGGCCATTCTGCTGGAGCCGATTCAGGGAGAAGGCGGCTTTAACATCGCGCCGCCGGAATTTATCAGCGGCTTGCGTAAACTGTGCGACGAGCACGGCATTCTGCTGATCGCCGATGAGGTGCAAACCGGTTTTGCCCGCACCGGCAAGCTGTTTGCCATGGAATACTATACTGAACAGGCCGACCTGATCACCATGGCGAAAAGCCTGGGCGGCGGCTTCCCCATCTCCGGCGTGGTCGGCCGCGCCGATGTGATGGACGCGCCCGCGCCCGGCGGTCTGGGGGGCACCTATGCCGGCAATCCGCTGGCGGTGGCGTCCGCGCTTGCGGTGCTGGATGTGATCGACGAAGAGAAACTGTGTCAGCGGGCTCAGCGCCTGGGAGCGGCGCTGGTGGAAACGCTGGAAAACGCGAAGCCGCGCTGTCCGGCGCTGGCGGCCATTCGCGCTCAGGGTTCAATGGTGGCGGCGGAATTTAACGATCCGCAGACCGGTAAACCCTCGGCGGACATCACCCGTCGCTTCCAGCAGGAAGCGTTGCAGCAGGGGCTGCTGCTGCTGACCTGCGGCGTGCACGGCAACGTGATTCGTTTCCTGCATCCGCTGACCATTCCCGACGATCGGTTCAGCAAGGCGCTGACTATTCTCACTCGTATACTTACGAAGTAAAAGGAATGCTATGCAACTGAAACAAAAAGCATTATTTCGCCAGCGCTGTCTGATTGACGGTGAATGGCACGACAGCCAAAACGGCGAGAAGCTGAACGTCACCAATCCGGCCAACGGCGAGGTGCTGGGTACGGTGCCGCTGGTGACAGCGTCACAAACTGAGCAGGCGATCGCCGCCGCCGAACGGGCGCTGACGGGCTGGCGCCAGCGTACCGGGAAAGAGCGGGCGGCCGCATTGCAGAGCTGGTCGCGCCTGATTATGGAAAATCAGGACGATCTGGCGGCGTTGCTCACCGCCGAACAGGGCAAACCGCTGGCGGAAGCGAGCGGTGAAATCGCCTATGCCGCGTCGTTTATCGACTGGTTCGCCGAGGAAGCCAAGCGGGTTGAGGGCAGCGTGCTGCAATCGCCCCAGGGCCAGCAGCGGCTGCTGGTTATCAAGCAGCCGATCGGCGTTTGCGCGGCGATCACGCCGTGGAACTTCCCGGCGGCGATGATCACCCGCAAAGCGGCGCCCGCGCTGGCGGCCGGCTGCACCATGATTGTCAAACCGGCGGAACATACGCCGTTCACCGCTCTGGCGCTGGCGGAGCTGGCGCAGCAGGCCGGGATCCCGCGCGGCGTGCTGCAGGTGATCACAGGCGATGCGCAGTCGGTGGGGAAAATTCTGTGCGACAGCCCGGTGGTGCGCAAACTGAGCTTTACCGGTTCGACGGAAGTCGGGCGCATTTTGATGGCGCAGAGCGCGCCGACGGTGAAAAAACTGTCGCTGGAACTGGGCGGCAATGCGCCCTTCATCGTGTTTGACGACGCCGATCCGGATCAGGCGGTAAAAGGCATTCTGGCGTCAAAATTCCGCAACAGCGGGCAAACCTGCGTCTGCGCCAACCGGATTTACGTGCAAAAAGGCATCTATCCGCTGCTGGTGGAGAAACTGGTCGCCGAGGTGAAAAAACTCAAGGTGGGAGACGGCACCCAACCCGGCGTAACGCAAGGTCCGCTGATTGACGCGGATGCGGTCGACAAAGTGCAGCAGCATATTGCCGATGCGCTGGCGCACGGCGCCTCACTGCTGCTGGGCGGCGAGCCCCATGAGCTGGGGGGAACTTTCTTTACTCCGACGATCGTCGGGAATGTGACCCGCGAGATGCGTTTCGCCCGCGAGGAGACGTTCGGCCCGGTGGCGCCGCTGTTTCAGTTCAGCGACGAGGCGGAGGCCGTCGCGCTGGCGAACGATACCGAGTTCGGTCTGGCGGCCTATGTCTACACCCGCGACGCGGTGCGTCAATGGACGGTTCCCGAAGCGCTGGATTACGGCATGGTCGGTATTAATACCGGTCTGATCTCCAATGAGGTCGCGCCGTTCGGCGGGGTGAAACAGTCGGGGCTGGGACGAGAGGGATCGCGTTTCGGCATCGAAGAGTATCTGGAAATGAAATACCTCTGCGTCGATATTTCCCGGTAGTTTTTTCGACCAAAGCATGGGGGAAAACGGGTGCGCCATGGAGGTTTCCGCACCCGTTTAGCCACCGCCCCATGCGCCTGAATGGTGCAGCCGATTTGCCAACTCGCACCACCAAAAGGCAACGCTGGCAAAAGAAAAAAGTATGCCGCCGACGAGTTGCCTCTTACCGTCCGCATTCGACCCTTCTTGCCGGCTTCTGTGCCGAACGTTCATGAAAATCCACGAACTGGCACGATTTATGCTTAATTATGATACATGATGCATCATTGCCTGATGCGGACTGTTTTTTTTACGTTGACTACACACACCAGGAGCCAAACCATGCTGAAAAAAATTGCCGTATCCGCGTTTCTCGTCGCAATGGCCTGTCAGGCGCAGGCGGAATCCATCACCGTAATCTCTTTTGGCGGCACCAATAAGGACGCACAGGACAAAGCATTTTACAAACCCTTCGCCGCGGCGGGCAAAGGTACGATTCAGGCCGGCGAGTACAACGGCGAAATGGCGCGCATCCGCGCCATGGTGGAAACCGGCCAGATTGGCTGGGACGTGGTGGAAGTCGAAGGGCCGGAATTGCTGCGCGGCTGCAACGAGGGGCTGTTTGAACCGCTGGACTGGAAAAAGCTGGGGGATGAATCCCAGTTCGTCAAAGGTTCGGTGTCGGAGTGCGGCGCCGGGATTTTCCTGTGGTCGACCGTGCTGACCTATAACGCGCAAAAACTGCAGCAGGCGCCGAAGAACTGGGCGGATTTCTGGGACGTGAAAAACTACCCAGGGAAACGCGCGCTGCGTAAAAGCGCCAAATTCACCCTGGAAATCGCCCTGCTGGCGGATGGGGTAAAACGCGAAGATCTGTATAAAGAGCTGGCGACGCCGGCCGGCGTCGACCGCGCGTTCAAGAAGCTGGATCAGCTTAAATCCAATATCCAGTGGTGGGAATCCGGCGCGCAACCATTGCAATGGCTGGTTTCCGGCGACGTGGTGATGAGCTCCGCCTATAACGGCCGGGTCGCCTCGGCGCAAAAAGAGGGCCATGACTTCCGCATTATCTGGGCCGACAGCATTTACGATCTGGATAGCTGGGCGATTGTCAAAGGCACTAAAAACAGAGCGCTGGCCGAGGAGTTTATCGCCTTTGCCAACCAGCCGGAAAACCAGAAAGTCTTCGCGGAAAATATTCCTTACGGCCCGACCAATATCAAAGCCACCAGCCTGATTGCCCCTGAGCTTGCCAGCAATCTGCCCACCGACCCGAAAAACCTGGCGCAGTCGCTGCAGGTTGATACCGAATTCTGGATCGATCACGGCGAAGAGCTGGAACAGCGCTTTAACTCATGGGCCGCGCAATAACAACAAACCGTCATAAAATGGAGATAAAGCCTATGACCCAGAGCGAATTGGCGGCCGGCGCGCCGCCATCCGGCGAGAAAGAAGGGCATGCCGAACTGAAACAACAGCTGCGACAGGCGCAGGCGGTGTACAAAAAGCGCTCCCTGTTGCTGATTGCGCCGCTGTTTCTGTTTATCGTGGTGAGTTTTCTCTTCCCCATCGCGTCGATTCTGGGCAAAAGCGTCGCCAATCCGGAACTGCGGGACAATATGCCGGCCACCATAGCCGCGATGCGGTCATGGTCCGGCGACGAGGTGCCGGATGAGGCGGTATTTCAGGCGGTGGTCAGCGACCTGCGCGCCGCCCGCGGCGACGGGAAGGTCGCGGCGATAACCAAACGGATGGGTTATGAAGGCGCGGAATACCGTACGCTGATTACCCGCACGCTGCGAAAAATGCCGGCCGAGGGCAGCTCCGATATCCGCGGTCAGCTGATCGGCGAGCAGCCGTTGTGGGGCGAGCTATCCACCTGGCAAACGCTGGAGCGCGCCTCCCGGCCGTTTACCAGCTATTACCTGCTGGCGGTTTTCGACCATAAAGTGGATGCCAAAACGCAGGAAATCGTCGCACAGCCCGCCGATCAGGCGCTGTACGTCGGCGTGCTGTTCAGAACGCTGCTGATGGCCGCGGTGGTGACGCTGCTGTGCGTCGGTCTGGGATATCCCCTGGCGTACTGGCTGGCGAAACAGCCATCCAACCGCGCCAACCTGCTGCTGATTCTGGTGCTGCTGCCTTTCTGGACGTCGCTGATCGTGCGTACCGCCAGCTGGATTGTGCTGTTGCAGTCCGGCGGGTTGATTAACCGCACGCTAATCAATTTCGGCATCATCGATCAGCCTTTGGTGCTGGTGTTCAACCGCATCGGGGTTTACATCTCCATGACGCATATCCTGCTGCCGTTTTTTATCCTGCCGCTGTACGCGGTGATGAAAGGCATTTCGCCCAACTACGTGCGGGCGGCGATATCGCTGGGGGCGCATCCGTTTATCGCTTTCTGGCGGGTGTACGTGCCGCAGACGTACGCCGGCGTCACCGCGGGGGCGCTGCTGGTCTTTATGATGGCGATCGGCTACTACATTACGCCGGCGCTGCTGGGCGGGCCAAGCGACCAGATGCTGAGCTACTTCGTCGCCTTCTTCACCAATACCACCATGAACTGGGGTATGGCGGCGGCGTTAGGGACGCAGCTGCTGGTCATCGTCACGCTGCTGTACGTGGTCTATATCCGCGTGACAAAAACCAACGCTGAAGTCGCGGCGCATTAATCTCCAGGGGAAAAAAAGATGAGACAACAGGGTGAAATAGCTATCCGCTTGTGGAATACGCTGTTTAATTTTTACGGCGCGGCCATGCTGCTGTTTCTGATCGTGCCGGTGCTGGTGATCGTGCCGCTTTCATTCAACGCCGGCTCCTTTCTGAGCTATCCGCTGAGCGGCTTTTCGCTGCGCTGGTATCATGAGTTTTTCAATTCCAACGAATGGCTGGGGGCGCTGGGCAACAGCCTGCTGATAGCCCCTCTGGCCACCCTGCTGGCGACGGTGCTGGGCGTGCTGGCTTCGGTCGGGCTGGTGCGCGGCGAGTTTCGCGGCAAATCGCTGGTGATGGCGGTGCTGATTTCGCCGATGATCGCGCCGGTGGTGATTGTGGCCGTCGGGATGTTTTTCTTCTTCGCCAAGCTTTCTTTGCTCAACAGTTACCTCGGGCTGGTGCTGGCGCACGCCATGCTGGGGGTGCCGTTCGTGGTGATTACCGTCACCGCGGTGCTCAAGAATTACGATCAGAATCTGTCGCGGGCCGCCGCCAGCCTGGGGGCGCCGCCGCTGCTGGTCTTTCGCAAGGTGACCTTTCCGCTGATTGCGCCCGGCGTTTTCTCCGGGGCGCTGTTTGCCTTCGCCACCTCCTTTGACGAGGTGATCGTCACGCTGTTTCTCGCCAGCCCGCGCCAACGGACGCTACCGTTGCAGATGTTTGCCGGCATCCGCGAAAACCTCGACCCGACCATCGCCGCCGCGGCGTCCATGATGGTGGGAGCCGCGCTGATCCTGCTGATTGTGATGGAGATTTTACGCCGTCGCTCGGAGCGCCTGCGGGCAGGGCATTAACGGTTATTTGACAGCATTATAAAACTGTTGTTAAAACATGCTCAGAAAATTGATTTAGCCGTGTGGAATACCATGCTAAGAAGATAATTCATTGTTTATCTTCAGTTAAAAAGGAATGACGGTTGCAAAGTTTGATAGCGATAAAAGCGTGATGGTTGAGGTTTATAGCAGTCCGAACAACAAAGCCATTACCCCCCACGCTGCTGGCAGTATTGGTGCGCGCCAGCTTCGTAAAGCACTTCCGACAATGGTACAAATAATTAAAAAGCAAATTACCGAACTGTTTCTAAAAAACAGAAAGGTAGTTTGCTTTTTTTATCATTGACGCAAAGCTTATTACTATCTGATAGTGAGGAAAGCCAACGCATCTGCAATTGAAGTATGACGGGTAACGCGTCATATTCAGGGCACCAGCAGGATATGTTATGAAAATCGATAAAATTACTTTGCGAAAAATGAAAATGGCCTTAAAAACGCCATTTACCACCAGCTTCGCCACCCAGACCGAAAAATATTTCTCCATTGCCGAAATTCACGCCGCAGGGCAGATCGGGTACGGCGATTGTTCCGCCATCTCCTTGCCGTTTTATAATGAAGAGACCAATGTCACCGCCTGGCATATTATGCGCGATTTTCTTATCCCGATGATTAAACAGGCCGGCGATATCCGGCATCCTTCACAGGTAAGGGATATTTTTTCCCCGGTGAAGCGAAATAACTGCGCCAAGGCGGCAATTGAAGGCGGAATATGGGACGTATACGCCAAGATTAAAGGTATTCCGCTGCACCAGGCCATTGGCGGTCAGAGAAATAAAATTGAGGCCGGGGTCAGCATCGGCATTCAGGAAACGCCGGGTAAACTGGTGAACGTGGTCGATGCTTTTTTGCGGGAAGGCTATAAGCGGATAAAGATAAAAATAAAACCCGGTCAGGATTATGAATATATTCTGGCACTGCGTCAGGCATTTGGCGATATTACGCTGATGGCGGATGCCAATTCGGCTTATACGTTGGATGATATCGACTTATTTAAACGACTCGATAAATTCAATCTTATTATGATTGAGCAACCGTTGGCGCATGACGATATCGTCGATCACCGCAAGCTTCAGGCGGCCATCGCCACCCCAATCTGTCTGGATGAGAGCATCGCGTCGGTTGAAGATGCGCGCAAAGCGATTGAGCTGGGCAGTGCGAAAATTATCAATATCAAGATCGCCCGCGTCGGGGGAATTACCGAAACCATCCAGATTCATGATTACTGCCAGGCGCATGATATTCCGGTGTGGTGCGGCGGTATGTTGGATACGGCGGTGGGGAAAGCGCACAATATCGCCGTGGCTACCTTACCCAATTTTATCTACGCACACGATATTCCGCCATCCTCCCGCTATTGGCACCAGGATTTTATGCTGCCATTGGTGGAAATAGACCAGGACAGCTGCGTGACGGTGCCGGATAAACCTGGTATTGGATTCGAGATTAATCCCCAGCTGTATGAAAAATACTGTTACGGACAGGAAACCTTTTTATTTTAGACACCCAAACAGGACAGACGGTAACCATAATGATATTAAGAAAAGCTATTCCATTACTGCTGGCGCTGGGGATATCTCAGTCTCTGGCGGCTGAACAAACGAAAGAGATCACCATTGGCGTTTCGCCCGGTCCTTATGGCGATATGGTCACCAAAGCGATTAAACCGCAGCTACTGAAAAAAGGGTATGAGGTCAAGGTGCGCGAGTTCAGCGACTATATCCAGCCTAACCTGGCGCTGGCGAATAACAGCATCGACGCCAATCTGTTTCAAAACCGCCGTTATCTGGACCGATTCAGCGCGGATAAGGGATTGAATCTCGCGGAAGTGATTACCGTACCGACCGCCAGCATGGGGTTTTACTCCAATAAAGTCCGCTCGCTGAACGAACTGAAAGCCGGGGATGTGGTTACGCTACCCAACGACCCATCCAATCTGGCCCGTTCGCTGGATTTTCTGCAAAAATACGGCCTGATCAAGATCAACCCGGCAATAACCCCGACCAAGGCGTCTCTGCGGGATATTATCGACAATCCTAAAGGGCTGGTATTCAAACCCTTGGAAGCGGCGCAGTTGCCACGGGCCCTGGGGGGCGTTACCGGTTCATTGATCAACGCCAATTTTGCCATTTCCGCCGGGTTGAACCTGTCTGACGCCATCCAGCTGGATGTATTGCCTGAAGATTTGAAAAACATGGTTGTGGTGCGCGCAGAGGATGCCGATAAGCCTTTTGCCCATGATCTGAAAGCCGCGGTGCAATCGCCGCAGTTTGCCGCATTCTTTGACGATAAAGACTCGATGTTCCATGCCTTTCAGAAACCTGAATGGATGAAAGCCGCGCAGGCAAAATAAAGTTGATAAGCATAGGCGAGGCCGAATGGCCTCGTCGCTTTACCTGAATAAGGTGGCCGGCCGTTCAGCGGAAAGTTAAACTGAAATTATTATTTATTACGCTATTTTATATTGAAATAAATAAAATTGATTATTGTGGAATCATATATTATTTAAAATATTGAGCTTGATAACCAACGCCTCTACTATGCCTGAAAATGTATTGATTCTCAGGGATGAACGCCATGCGTTATTTTTCCAGTCTGCTGTTTATATCGCCGTTGTTATTTTCTTATTGCGTATTTTCGGCCCCGCTTAACCCGGCGGACAGAAATGAAATACAGCAACGGCAGGCGGAAGTTATTGAGCAGGCGAAGCAGCAGCGGGAATCATTATTGCAGTTAAATCAAACGCCGGCACGCAAGGCGGCCCATGATGATGTCGGCAGTGAAAACTGCTTTCCTATCAACGAAATTCAATATCGTCATGCTTCTCTGCTGCAGGCTAAAGATAAAAAAATATTAAATGAAAATTATATTAATCGTTGTATTAATGTTAATAAAATAAATCAACTTATTCATGACGTCAGTAATTGGTATATAGAGCGGGGATATATTACCAGCCGGGCTTTTATCAGCGAGCAGGATTTATCAGACGGCGTGCTGCGGATCGATATCATGGAGGGTCGGCTGGAATATATCCGCATAAATAATCAATCCGCCCGCATGCTAAGCCAGGTATTTCCTGGCCTTGAAGGGGAGATTCTCAATCTGCGGGACATCGAGCAGGGAATGGAGCAGATCAACCGCATGCCCACCCAGCAGGTGAGCATTGAAATTCTGCCGGGAAGCCGGCCGGGGTATTCCATCGTCAACCTGACGCGCCAAAAACAGCTGCCGCTGAGCGTCAGCCTCGGTTTTGACAATAGCGGACAGAAAAGCACCGGAGAGCAGCAGCTAAACGGCAGCCTGTGGGCCGACAATCTGTTGGGTATCGCCGATCAATGGTTTGTCAGCGGCGGGCGCAGCAGCAAATTTTCCTCCGGCCGCAATGCGGAAAATCTGCAAACGGGCGTGTCGTTGCCCTACGGCTACTGGAATCTCAGTTACGACTACGCCAGAAGCGATTACCGCAACGATTTCCTCAACCGGGATTTCCTCTGGCGCTCAACCGGCGACAGCCAGACGCACCGTCTGTCCCTATCCAGGGTGATCTTTCGCAACGGCGAGATGAAAACCAGTCTGTCGGCGGGGATGACCCATCGCATCGGGCATAACTACCTGAATGACGTGTTACTGCAATCCAGCAGCCGAAAACTCAGCAGCGCCATTATCGGCATCAGCCACAGTCAGAAATTGTGGGGCGGGCTGGCCACCTTTAACCCGGCCTACAGCCGGGGCACGCACTGGTTCGGCGCGGAAAGCGATAGCGGAAAATCCGCCGACGCGCCGCGGGCCGAATTTAACAAATTGACGCTGTCGGCGAGCTACTACTTCCCGCTCGCCGCAGGCGTCGGCTACCTCACCAGCCTGTACGGGCAATATTCGCCGCAGGCGTTATACGGCAGCGAGCAGTTGACGCTGGGCGGGGAAAGCTCGGTGCGCGGTTTCAAAGAGCAATATATTTCCGGCAACCGGGGCGGTTACTGGCGCAACGAAGTCAACTGGCAGGCGATGCGGCTCCCGGTGCTGGGCGATGTGACTTTCACCGCGGCGTTGGACGGCGGCCATTTATCGGCTCATCAGCATGACTCGGAATCGGTCGGCACGCTGTGGGGCGCGGCGGTCGGGGCGGCGATTGCCAACCGGCATCTGTCGCAGCAGGTAATGGTCGGCCGGCCGCTGGACTATCCGCGCTGGCTGAAACCCGATGCGCTGTCGGTCTATTACCGCATCGGCCTGTCTTTTTAAGCGTGGAAAGCGGAGGTTAGGGATGAAACCGATTAAAACAACGCAGCGGTTAATGGCCTATACGTTGATTAACCTGATTGCCTTTCAGCCCGTACTGCCGGCGATGGCGGCCGGCGTCAAGGTCGCCGCGGGCAATACCGCGCTGGATAACGCCGGGAACGGCGTGCCGGTGGTGAATATCGCCACGCCGAACGGCGCCGGGATCTCCCATAACCAATATCACGATTTCAACGTCGACAAACAGGGGCTAATCCTTAACAACGGCACCGCCCAGCTTAATCCCACCCAGTTGGGCGGATTGATCCAGAATAACCCCAACCTGACGGGAAAAGCGGCGGATGCCATCATCAACGAAGTTGTGTCGCCCAATCGCAGCACGCTCGCCGGTTACCTTGAGGTCGGGGGAAAACAGGCCAGCGTGATGGTGGCCAATCCTTACGGCATCACCTGTGACGGCTGCGGATTTATCAACACGCCGCAGGTAACGCTGACCACGGGCACGCCCCAATTTGACGCCCAGGGCCGTTTGCAGGCGCTTGAGGTTAAAGGCGGCGATATCACCCTGAACGGCAAAGGTCTGGACGCCAGCCAGAGCGACTATTTAAGCCTGATTTCCCGCACGGCGCAGATTAACGCCGGATTAAACGCCAACGACACCCGCATTGTGCTGGGGGCGAATAACGTCAGCGAGGAGGGCGGCGTTACCGGCAGAGAAGACGCCGCCGGCGCAACCAAGGTGGCGCTGGATACCGGGGCGCTGGGCGGCATGTACAGCAATCGCATCAGGCTGGTATCCAGCGACAAAGGGGTCGGCGTCAACGTCGGTAATCTGAGCGCCCGCAGCGGCGATATCACCCTATCGGCGAACGGCAAACTGAGCGTCGGCGACGCGATCGCCGCGGGCGATATCCGCGCCCAGGGAGAATCACTGGCGTTGCAGGGCAAGCAGCAGGCCGGCGGTGAAATCGCGCTGGGGGCGGATGGCGGAATCGCGCTAACGGACGCCGCGTTACGGGCGGGGCAATCCGTCGCCCTGGCCGCCGGGGGCGAATTAAACGCCACCGGCTCGCGCATCAGCGCCGGCGTCGATGCGCAAGGGGCGGTGACTTCCGGCTATCATCTGACAATAAAAGGTGACGGTGTAACAACAAATAAAACCCAATTGGCCGCGGATAAGGTGGCGGTCAAGGCCGCTGGCGCATTACGCCAGGATGAGCAAAGCGCCATCAAAGCCGATAGCGAATTAACCCTGCACGGCAAGGATATTGCGCTCTCCGGCGCGGCGGACGCGCAGCATATCCGGCTTGAGGCGCAAACGCTGACCGCCGCCGGCAGCGCCCGGTTGCAGGCTAAAGATAGCGCCGTGGTTCGCGCCGCCGAGCAAGGCGACTGGCAGGGCAATCTGACCGCGGGAGAGGACCTGACGCTGGAGGGCGGGCAAATCGTTCAGCGTGGCACCCTGGCCGGGAAAACGCTGAACCTGAAGGTGGATTCGCTGGATAATCAGGGTGATATCGCCTCATTGCAGGGACTGTCATTTGTCGGCGACCAGCTTATTAACGGCGGCTCGCTGGCGGCGGCGGAGCAGCTGACGCTCAAGGCGAACCGCCTTGACAACGCCGGGTTGCTCAGCGCCCGCGGCGAGTTGCGGCTCGAACTGCAAACCCTGCTGAATAATCAGGGAAAAATCCTTACCGAAAATTATCTGGTTATGCTGGCCGACAGCCTGAACAATCATGGCGTCGTGCAGGCGGAAAGTCTGGCGTTGCATAGCGCCGATATCGCCAATCAGGGGGCTATCACGGCGCAGCAAAGTATCGATCTGTACGGCGGTACGATCGATAACCAGGGCGCCATTAATGCCGGTCAGGGGATCGATCTGCACGGCGGCGCCGCGCTTAACGGCGGCACGCTTAGCGCGGGAGGGACGCTGGCCGCCAGTCTGGATACGCGTCTTGATAACAGCGGAGTGCTGCTGGCCGGAAAGGCTTTGGATATCCGCGCCGCGGACGTCATCAATAGCGGTACGCTGACCGCGCCGGACCTACAGCTGCAAAGCGCTTCCCTCGACAACCAGGGGATAATTCAGGCCGAGAATTCGCTGACCGTCGACGCCGGGCAACGGCTGGTACAGCGTGCGGACGGCAAGTTGCTGGCGGGGGATGCGCTGACGCTCACCGCCGCCGATGTGGAAACGGACGGCGAGTTGCAGGCGAAACAGTTTTTACTCAATGCGCAGCGCTGGCTTAACCACGGCAAAACCAGCATCAGCGGCGATGCGCAGGCGACGGCATACTCTCTGGAGAATACCGGCAGCCTGCTGGCGCAGGGAAACTGGCTGCTGTCGGGCCACGATCTCGTCAATCAGGGGATATTGCAGGGCGAGCGGCTGGAGCTGCGCGCCAATAGCATCGTCAATAGCGGCCGAGCCCAATCGCTCAAATCCAGCGTATTACAGGCAGATAACGATCTGATCAATAGCGGGGAGTGGCTCAGCGGCGATGCCTTGCTGCTGACATCCGCTGATATGGATAACTCAGGCAGCCTGCGGGCGCTGACCATACGGGCGCAGAGCGATCGAGTAAACAACAGCGGACAGATCAACGCCATCGACCGTCTCGATTTAACGATTGCCGACCGTCTGAACAATCAGGGAACGCTGTACGCCGATCGGTTGGCCCTCAGCGCGGGTGAGGTAAACCAGCAGGGTACGCTGGAAGGACGCGTGCTGCGGATGGACGCCGGCGAACTGGATAACCAGGGAACGATAGTGGGCGTCGATGCGCTGACATTGGCGATTGGCGACAGGCTGCATAATCAGGGCGAACTGCTTAGTCAGGGCGACATTACGTCCACGGCGCGGCAGATTGATAACCAGGGGGAGTTACAGGGTAACAATATCGCCATCGCCGCCGATAGCCTGAATAACGCGGGCAAGATAAGCGGCGCGGATAGGCTGACGCTGGCGCTGGAGCAGAGTCTGGACAACAGCGGGGATCTGCATAGCGTTCGGCTGCGGATTGATGCCGCCGGGGTGAACAACCGGGGCGGGCTGTTCGGCGTCAGCGATCTGCAACTGAAGCTGCGGGGCGATCTGGATAATGCCGGTACGCTAAGCGGCAAGGCGTTGGACTTGACGGCGCAAAACATCCTCCAGAACGGTCTTCTGGAAGGGAAAAGGCTGGATGTGCACGCCGGAACGCTCGACAATCAGGGCAAAATGCTGGGCGTGGATGCCCTGACGCTGGCGATCGGCGACGGCTTGCACAATAGCGGCGCTTTACTAAGCCAGGGCGACAGTACGGTGACGGCGCAAACCGTCGACAACTACGGTCAGTGGCAGGCCGGAAATATTGCCCTGACCGCCGATAAGGTCAGCAATGCCGGGCAAATTATCGGTATTGCGGCGCTGACGCTGACGGCCAACCAGTCACTGCGCAATCTGCAAAGCGGCAAATTGCTGACGCAGGGCGTCGCCACGCTGCTGGCGGCGGAAGCCCTTAATCAGGGAGAGTGGCAGGCGGGGAGTCTGCTGCTGGCGGCCCAGGGTTTCAGCAACCAGGGCACAATTATTTCCGCTGGCGACACGCAGTTGAGCGCCCGCCAGATTAATAATCAGGGGGTGTTGTCCGGCAGCGGCGCTACGCTGCTGGTGGGCGAGGATATTCGTAATGACGGCGATCTGCTGGCGGCGACCTCACTGTCGGTAGCCGGGAATTATCAGGGCGCGGGGCGGTTACAGACCGACGGCGCGCTAACGCTGCGCGGCGACAGCCTGCGTAACGGCGGGGATTGGCAAGGCGATATCCTCCGGCTACAGGGGCTGACGCTGGATAATCAGGGAACGCTGCTCGGCAATACCATCGACGTCAGCGCCAATAATATGGTGAACGGCGGCGAGATTGCGGCGTTCGACGCATTGCGCTTAACCCTTGACGGTGGTTTGGAAAACCAGGGATCGCTATACGCCGCGGCGCTGACGCTTGACGTCGCCGACCTTTTCAATCAGGGCGATATCGCCGCAGAGAGTCGCCTGACCCTCGATCTGAACAATACCCTGCACAATAGCGGTGATATCTACGGCAATCTGCTGGCGATCAACGCCGCTCAAGCCGCGAATGATGGCACGCTGACCGGCGTCGAAGGGCTGTCGGTCAATCTTGCCGGGGATCTGGTCAATCAGGGCGGTATCGCCAGCCGATTGCTGTCCGTTGAGGCCGACAATCTGACCAACCAGGGCGATATGCAAGGGGTGAATGACCTCCGGCTGGCGTTACAAAACGATCTGCACAACGACGGGCTGATTAGCGGCAGCCAGGCGCTGGAGGTGACGGCGAAAAACATCGATCAGCGCGGGACGCTGGAAGGCCGAACCCTGACTATGCGGGCGGCCAATCTGGCTAATCAGGGCAAAATGCTGGGCGTGGACGCACTGACGGTGACCCTTGATGCCGCCGATGGCGTGCGGTTACTGAATCAGGGCGTACTGCTTTCCGGCGGCGACACTCGGCTTTCCTCCCCGCAAATCGACAATCAGGGCATTATTTCCGGCAGTGGCGCGACGGTGCTGACCAGCGGTGAAACGCGTAACGACGGCGATATTCTGGCGGCGCAATCTCTGTCGCTATACGGCGACTATCAAGGCCAGGGGTCGTTGAATACCGACGGCGCGCTAACGCTGCGCGGCGGTTATCTGCGTAACGCCGGTTACTGGGAAAGCAGAGCCTTGGCATTGGTCGGCGATACCATCGCCAATCAGGGAACCATCGTCGGCACTGTTGCCGACATTATCGCCAAAGATGTCATCAACGACGGCGAGATTACCGCAGTCAACAAACTGACATTCGCGCTTGAGAATTCGTTAAGCAATCAGGGCGCGCTGAACGGCACGCTGCTGGAGGTAAGCGCCGATCGATTAAGCAATAAAGGAGAGATAAACGCCGTTGACGGGCTGAAGCTGGCCGTCAACGACGGTCTGGATAATCAGGGCGCCTTATATGGCGCGGCGTTGACGATTGCCGCCCGCGATCTGGTCAACCACGGCGCTATCACCGGGATCGACAGCCTGAAACTGAATCTTGCGCAGTCGCTGAACAATACCGGGTCGTTGAACAGTAATCTTCTGACGGCGGAAGCGGCGCAAGGGACGAATGACGGGCAAATCATCGGCGTTAACGGCTTATCGCTTTCGTTTAGCGGCGATCTGGATAATAACGGCTTGATTAGCGGCAACAATACGCTAAACGTCGCGGCCGGGCGACTTAACCAGCGCGACACGCTGGAGGGCCGCACGCTGCATTTACAGGCGGATGAGCTGGATAATCAGGGCAAGATGCTGGGCGTGGATGCGCTGACGCTGGCAATCAGCGGCAACGCCCGCAATCAGGGGAAATGGCTGAGCCAGGGCGACAGCACCCTGACGGCGGAGCGGGTGGAGAACCTCGGCGTGTGGCAGGCGGATACCATCGATGCCGCCGCCGCTCTGCTAACCAATAACGGCCAGATCGTCGGCCTTTCAGCGCTGAACCTGACGGTAAACGACGCTTTCAGCAACCAACTGGGCGCGCTGATTTCCGGCGGCGACGGCCGGCTTTCCGCCGGGCGGTTCGATAACCGGGGAACCTGGTCCAGCAGCGGGCAGACAACCCTCAACGGCACGGCTATCCGCAATGACGGCGATATCATCGCCGGCGCCGGACTGTCGCTGAACGGCGAGTATCAGGGCGACGGCCTGCTGTATACCACGGGGCTGTTGGCGCTGCGCGGCAACCGGTTGACCAACACCGGTCGTTGGGAAAGCAGCGCCCTGCAACTGACCGCTGAGTCGTTGGACAATCAGGGCACGATTATCGGCGAACAGGGCCTTGAACTGGATCTGAGCGGGGATCTCACCGTCGGCGCCGACGGACAACTGCTGACCAACGGCGAATTGCTGGCCCAGGCGGCAAGCGTCAGCAATCAGGGATTCTGGCAGGGGAAACTGCTGGCGTTGACCGCCGACGCCTTGCTCAACCACGGCACGCTGGTGGGACAAAATATGCTCCGGCTGGCTTTGCAGCAGAGCTATCAGGGGAATGAGCGTTCGCAGCTGCTCAGCGACGGCAATGCCATCCTGACGGCAAACCGGGTGATGCAGAACGGGGAGGTGGCGGCCGATAATCTGCAACTGAATAGCGAAACGCTGGAGAACGCCGGCCGCCTGCTGGGGCTGAATCATCTGCAGATAACCAGCCGGGAAGCGCTGACCAACCGGGAGGGCGGCGAAATACTCACCAATGGCGACGCGGTGATTAACAGCGCCCGGTTCAGCAACGGCGGCGCGCTGCTGGCCGGCGATCTGCGACTTAGCGCCGGACGGGTAGAAAATCAGGGCGAGATCTTCTCTCAGGGAACGGCAGCCTTAAGCGGCACGGCCTTTGATAACGGCGGAACCGTCACCGGCATCGGCGGCCTTGACCTGCAATTCACCGATTCGCTGCTTAACCGATCGTCGGGCCGTTTATTGAGCGGCGGCGTCGGCGCCATTAACACCGATAGGTTAATCAATCAGGGACTGTGGCAGTCTGACGACCTGCGGCTTATCGCCCGCGAGCTGGATAATCAGGGGCGGATGCTGGGGATTACGCAGGCCGCGCTGCAACTGAGCGGCGACTACCGGGGCGCGGCCGATAGCCAGTTGGTCAGCGGCGGCGCGCTAAGCGTTCAGGCGGGAGATATCGATAATCAGGGCGCCATCAATGCCGCCGACCTGACGCTGCGCGGCGCTAACGGGCTAAATAATAACGGCGTGCTGCAGGGATCAACATCATTACGGCTTGAGAGCGCCGGGCAACTGAGCAACCAACAGGCCGGGCAGATTTTGTCGGACGGCACGACGACGCTGCAAGCTGCCGCGCTGGATAATGCGGGCTGGTTGCAGGGACGGAATCTGGACGTGCAAGCGCAGCAGTTTAGCCAGCAGGGCAGCCTGATTGCCCAGGATAAGCTGACGTTGCGTATTCCGCAGTGGGTGAATCACGGCCTGATTCAGGCGCAACGGGCGGAAATTATCGCCGATGTGCTGGAAAATCAGGGAACCTTGCTCGGTTTAACCCAGCTAGCGCTGCAAACCCAGCGGCTGATCAATCAGGCCGGCGGCAAGATCTACAGCGCGCAGGATCTAAGCCTTAAAACCGCCGAACTGCAACAGGACGGGCAACTGCTGGCGTTGGGCAATCTGACGGCCGATATCAGCGGGCCGCTGGCGTTTACCCAGATATTGGCGGCCGGGAAAAGATTAACGCTAAATGTCGCCGGCGATCTCGATCAGCGCGGCACGCTTCAGGGGCAATCGGTGGCGCTTACCAGCACCGGCTCGCTGACCAATCAGGGCGCTATTCTGGCCGGTGACGGCGATTCCACGATTAGCGCGCAAAATATTATTCAGCAGGAAGCGGGCAGTATTCAGGCGGGCGGCAACTTATCCCTGGCAAGTGAAAAAAATATTGATAATCAGGGGTTGATTGGCGCCGCCGGTGATTTATTGATGCAGGCGGGCTCAGCATTGAATAACACCAGCCTGCTGTATGCCGGCGGCAATATGCGGCTGTTTTCTGATTCGCTCAGCAATATATTCGGCAATATTCTGGCGGGTAATAACCTGTGGATTCAGCGTGATGTTCAGGGCAATGCCAGCGCCGCGGTATTAAATAGCTCCGGCGCCATCGAAACGCAGTCCGGAGATATTAATATTGTTACCGAATCCTTGACCAATCAGCGTGAGGGGTTGGTGGTGACGGAGACGGAATTGGCGGCGGAGTCTGTACCGGATTGGGTTGGGGCGACGACGGCTAACATCCCGATTGATCGTTTTGAGACAGGTAGTTATGGTGTAATTTCCGATGTTGAATGCCGTGGCGGCGGCGGTGAGAATGGGCGTGGTGAAACATGTTACAGGACTTACAAAGTTTATGGTCCGAAAGAGCATCAGGTTATGCTCGCTAGTAAAGACATCAAGATCGTAACTCAAGGTGATACAGCAAGCATTATATCAGGGCGTTCGATTGCAATATTGGCACAAATACTCAATAACGATGCGTCCAATGTATTGGCACAAGATAATATCTTATTAGTGGGTGATAGGTTTAACAATCAAACCTATCAAGAGGGAAAAATAAATGAATATCTTACCTATGAGTATGTTACTGATAGCCAAAGAGCGAGTCGTTTAAATGAAAGTATTAACTATCTAACTTATAAACTATCAGGCACCCCAACCTACGAACAAACCGTCGGCGAAAGCTACAACGCCCTGATTCAGGCGGGCGGCACTATTACTGCCGACTTTAAAGAAGATATCAGCAATACCACGCTGCAACCGGGTAGCGGAGGGTTTATTCCCGGCACGGTAACGCCGGTATTAGCCTCCACGCAGACGCTGTCACCATTGCAAAAACAAACCACGCGCCAACTGGCGGGCAACGGTGCGTCGCTCGTTGAGCTAAATAACGCCCCGGAGGCGGCGGACAACGCCGTAGGCGCGACGGCTAAAAACGTCTCTCTAAGCCAGGTGACGTCGAGTGCGCCGGCGGAGGGAACGGCAACGCTGGAAAACGCCCAACGGCAGGCGCTAACCAAAAATGATGCCCTGGTGTTGCAACAGCCGGGACAGACTAATCCCGCCGAAACGGAAATCGCGTTAAGCAACAATGGTCAAATTTCGCCGCAACAGCCCGGCCCGTCGATTGATCGACCCGCACAGACAAATATCGAGCAGCCACAGGCGGTTGCGTTAAATCCGCTGGATGCCGCCGTCGGTACTGTGGCCGCCCCGGAAACACCGCAGCTCGCCGCGGATGCCGCGGCGACGCCCATCAACGTTGAGTCGTCGGCGCCGTTTAGCCAGCTCTCGGCGGCGGAGCTGTTAAGCTCGATCGGTAACGGTCTGCAAGCGTTAAGCTCTAACCCGCTGGCGGACTATCCGCTGCCTACGGGCAACAACGGGCTGCTGGTGGTCGATCCGGCCAGCGACAGCCGCTATCTGATTCACAGCAATCCGCAGTTGGAACAACTGGGGCAGGTGGATAACGCGCTGTTCAGCGACCTGCAAAATATGCTGGGTCAACAGCCGTCCACCGCGGCGCAGATTGAAACCAGCGCCCAGTGGACGCAGGCGGACCAGGTGCTGGGTTCCGCCTATCTGCTGGATAAGCTGAATCTGGATGCCGACCACGATTACCGCTTTCTGGGGGACGCCGCATTCGATACCCGCTATATCAGCAACGCGGTATTGAGCCAGAGCGGGAAGCGCTATCTTGAGGGCACGGGCTCCGATTTGTCGCAAATGCAGATGCTGCTGGATAACGCCGCCGCGGCGCAAAAGGGGCTGGATCTGCAATTGGGCGTCAGCCTGACGGCGGATCAGGTGGCCAACCTCAGTCAGAGCATCGTCTGGTGGGAAAATATCGAGGTTAACGGGCAAACCGTGCTGGCGCCGAAGCTGTATCTGGCGCAGGCCGACCAGAACAACCTGCAGGGCAGCGCCATCGTCGCCAATCAGGTGCAGTTGAACGCGGGCGGCAGCGTCACCAACAGCGGTACGATTAACGCGGTGGAATTACTGGCCATCGCCAGCGGCGATAAGATCGATAACCAGGAAGGAGGGCTGCTCAAGGCGGACGGCAGTCTGAACCTGGTGGCCTTAAACAATATCACCAACAGCGGCAGCCGTATTGAAGGCGGCTCGCTGCAGCTGGCCAGCATTAACGGCGATGTGATCAATAAAACCGAATCGCGCCAGTGGCAGAGCGCTTCGGATGGATTGTCCCACGCCGGTACGGGATCCATTACCTATAGCGAACTGGGCGTCACGGCGGCGATCGTCGCCGACGATAGCCTGACCATCAGCGCCGGCAACGATGTGCGCAACCTGGCGGCCACGCTGAGCGCCGGGCAGGATATGACGCTGAATGCCGGCAACAATATCGCCATTGAAGCGCTGACGTTAACCAATAACCGGCTGGATCAGGGCCGGATAAATCAGTCGTCGCTCAATACGGCGGTTCAGGGCAGCACCCTGAATGCGGGCGGTGCCTTGCAGGCCAACGCCGGCAACGATATCCGTATTGACGCCGGCGATCTCAGCGGGGAAACGGGATTATCGCTGGCGGCGGGCAATGATATTCAGCTGACGGCACAGCAAACCCTTGAGGAGACGCTGAGCCGCAACGGCGGCGGCACGACCCAACGCCGTACTCAGGAGATCGCCGCCACTCAGTTACTCAGCGGCGGCGATCTCAGCCTGACCGCCGGGCGGGATATCCTCTCCGAAGCCGCCAGCCTGACCGCCACAGGTAATGCCGCGCTCACCGCCGGCCGCGATCTCGACCTGTTGGCGGAGACCGAGGAAAGCTACAGCGGCAACTGGTGGAAGCGTCATGCCGACTGGCAGCAAAGCATCAGCCAGCAAAGCAGCGAAATCACCGCCGGCGAGGGGCTGACCCTGCAGGCCGGAAATGATATCAATCTTCAGGCGGCGCAGGGCGTTGCCGACGGCGCACTGACGGTGCAGGCGGGCAACGATATCAATCTGCTGTCCGCCACGGAAACGCAGCACACCTTCTTTGAAGAAACCAAAATCAAGAAGAAAACCTTTTCGAAAACGGTGACGCATACCATTCGGGATAATTTCAGTACCGAGGAAAAAGGCAGCCTGCTGTCGGGCGACAGCGTGGTGTTGCAGGCCGATCATGACATCAATGTAAAAGGCTCCGCCATCGCCGGCAATGAACTTGTTGCGCTTAAGGCCGGTAATGATATCGACGCCACGGCGAGTATCGAAGAGCGGCGGGACTATGAGAAACAGACCAAGAAAAAATCCGGCCTGATGAGCGGCGGCGGGCTGGGTTTTACTATCGGCAAGCAATCCAGCACGGCGGAATACAACGGCGTTGAAACGCGCCAGAGCGAGGCCCGCAGCCTGATTGGCGCCGAGGATGGCAATGTGGTTATCCAGGCCGGGCAAAACGTCTCCCTTACCGGCAGCGACGTTATCGCCGCGCGCACCACGCAGAGCGACGATAGCGAACGCGGAAATATCGCTATTCTCGCCGAAAACATCGCCATTGCCCCGGGACAGGATACCCTCGATATCACCACCCGCTTTGAAAGCAAAAGCAGCGGTATCAGTATCGCTCTGAAAGGCACGCCGTATGACAGCTATCAGAATATGCGCGATATCGCTCAAACGGACGGGGCGACGTCGCGCGTCCGGCTGTTGATCGGCGAAACGGCGGCGATGATCTTCGATGCGCCGCAAATTGCGGTGTCGGTGGGCAGTTCGTCCAGCAAAAGCTCGCAGCACACGCAGGGCGTTTATCAAATCGGCAGCGCCTTGACGGCGGCGGGAAACATTCAGTTGCAGGCCACCGGAGACGGTCAGCTTGATGAGCAAGGGAAAGCCCGCTCCGGCGACATTCTCGTCGCCGGCAGCGCGGTTGATGGCGGTGAAGACGTTCTGCTCAATGCGACGCGCGGCATCGCTCTGCAAAGCGTCAGCAACACCGAGCATACCACTCAACAAAACTCCAGCAGCGGTTGGTCCTTTAGCGACGCCATTGCGGGTATAGGTACGTCTATCCGCCATATCGGCGGCGGGCCGAATCACGGTGCCGGCATGATCCCGCTGGCCAGCGAGCAAACGCGGGAAACGCAGCAGGCCGACACCCTGGCTCAGACGGTCAGCACCGTCAGCGGGCGGACGGTGACGCTGAACAGCCAGGACGGGGACATTCTTGTGGCGGGGAGCGCCGTAAACGGCGTCAACGATGTCCTGCTGCAGGCCGGCAACGGTAATGTGGTGATTAATGCCGGACAAAACAACGCCCGTAACGAAACCACCGGCAGCAGCAAAACCATTGGCGACCTGGGCGGGGATGGCTACAGCGGAACGGTGGGCTGGCAGTCGACCAAATACCATGCGCTGGATGAAGTGAATCAGCAAAGTGCGGTACGAAGCCATCTACAAAGCAATGAAGGCAACGTCAGCGTGGCGGCAAAAGAGGATGTGACCATAGCGGGAACCGATCTGCGCGCCGGTGAGTCGCTATCTCTGACCGGCCGCAATATCACGCTGGATCCGGCGGTGGATACCGAACTCCGCCTGCGCGAGCAGCAAAGCAGCCAGTATGGCGTCACCACCGCGCTGTCGGGTTACGTGGTAAGCGCCGTACAGGCGGTGGAGAAGTTATCGCAATCGGTGGAGGATAAACGCGATCCGCGGCTGAGTGCGATTTACGCCGCGCAGTCTGCGCTCACCATGGCGACGCAGACCACCGTAACCGATATGAACAGCGCCGCCGTCAAGGTAACCGTGAGCGTGGGCGGCGGCTCAAGTCGCAGCAGTCAGCGGAAAGAGGCGGTGACGCAGGAAGGCAGCACCCTGTATGCCGGAGAAGAGATCCGTCTGGCGGCGGAGCGGGATATCACCGCCGTCGGCGCGGATATTCGAGCCCGCAATATCGAACTGAACGCCGGCGACAATCTGAATCTGGTTGCTGCGCAAAATGAAGAATCCATAACCGGAAGCAGCAGCGGCAGCCGGGCGGGCGTCGGGGTCGGTTTCGGCCTTGGGGGGCAACAAAACGGCTTTACGGTGGAATTATCCGCCAGCGCTCAACAAGATAAAGAGAACGGTAATAATCTGACGCATCAGTTAACGCAGGTGCATGCGACGGAGCAGGTGAAGCTGGTCAGCGGCGCCGATACGCTGCTTAACGGCGCGGTGGTTTCCGGTCAGCGCGTAGCGGCGGACGTTGGTGGAGATCTGCTTATCAGCAGCACGCAGGATAAAGCGACCTACGACAGCAAAAATAGCAGCGCGGGGCTGAACGTCAGTATCTGCGTGCCGCCGATTTGCGCCGGTCAGACGGTGGCCGGGAACGCCAATCTGAGTCAGCAGATACTGAACAATAACTATGCGTCGGTGCGCGAACAGAGCGGTATTCGGGCGGGAGACGGCGGGTTCGATATCCGGGTCGGCAACCATACGCAGCTGGACGGCGCGGTACTGGCCTCTGAGGCGGACGCGGATAAAAACCGCCTCAGCACCGCAACGCTGGGCTGGCGGGATATCGCCAATATATCCGACTACCAGGGTAGCGGTTTCAGTATCGGCGTATCGACCGACAGTATGCCGGTCAGCAGTCTGGCGCAGAATAAAGACCGGCAGAGCGGCATCACGCAATCGGCGGTGGCGCCGGCGGTGATTGAGATACGCGACGGTAGCGCACAGCGGCAGGATATCGCGCAGCTTAGCCGCGATACGGCCGGGGCGAACGACAGCGTAAATGACGGCTTTGACCGGCAGAAGGTTGAAGACAAACTGGCGATCCAGCAAGAAGCGACGGCGCTGGGCGCACAGGCGCTGGACGCTTACAAGACGTATAAGAAAAGCGAGGCCGTGGCGCAGGCCAGGACGCGCCTGACGCAGGAAGGCGTGAGCGCCGACGAGATAGAGGCGCGGATACAAAGCAGCGAAGAGGTGCAGGCGGTCGAGCGTGAGTATGGCGCAGGCAGTGAGTTCTGGACCGCGGGAACGGCCCTGACGGCGGTGCTGGCGGGAGGGCTTGGCGGTAACGCAACCGGCATGGTGACGGGAGCGGCGGCGCCGTATCTGGCGGGGCTGGTGAAGGAGGT